>JAENWE010000506.1 GCA_016650185.1 Vicinamibacteria bacterium
CCTTCTCGAGCCGGGCCCGATAGACCGCGACATCGCGGCCGTTGTATCGGGGCGCATCTTCTTGCTTGTACGCCGAGTCGTGTTCTTCGTCGACCACGATAAGGCCGAGATTCGGCAGGGGCGCGAACACCGCCGACCGGGCCCCCACCACGACGCGCGCCTCGCCTCGTCGAGCTCGCCACCATTCATCGTGGCGAACGCCCTCCGCCATGTCGCTGTGCAGGACGCTGACCGAGTCCCCAAACCGCTCACGCGAGGCGCGCACCAGAGGCGAGGTGAGTCCGATCTCCGGGACCAGGAGCAGCGCCGTCTTCCCAAGTTCCAGCGTCTTCTGGACGGCACGGAGATAGATCTCGGTCTTACCGCTGCCGGTGACTCCTTCTATCAGGATGGGTACGAACCTGCAGGCGCCCAGCGCCACCGCCACTCTCGTCTCAGCCTCGGACTGTTCGGGCGTGAGAATGCGCTCCTGGCTCGGCGTGGGACGCAGAGCCCGTTGGGTGTTCGGGTCGGGCCGGCGTTCCATCACTTCGAGACCGATGGTCACGAGGCCTTTCCTCTCCAGCGACTTCAGGGCCTGACGCCGAGAGGAGACGGCGCCGACGAGATCGCGTACGGCCGAAACACCCTGGCTTTCCAGGAGCTGCGTGGCGACATCTCTGGCACGGCCCGTCAGGTCGGAGGCCTCAAGGGCGGGCGTCGCCTTTGCGACCAGGACCCGCTGAAAGTCGCTGGTCGAAAGCTCAACTTCGAGGTCGACCAGGCCCATCTGATCGAGCTTCAGAAGTCGCGAGGTGACGTCCTTGTCCAGTCGCGCGGCCAGGGCGGCGACGGAGAGCTTGCCGCCCGCTTCCGCGAGTAGTTGGAGAATGGGGTCGGCGGCGGCCTCGGCCAGACTATCGCCCGGCGAGGCGCCCTTCAACCGGACGAGACGCCGGGACGCGCGCACCCCGCCGGGCGGCGCCACCAGTCGGGTCGCCTGGCCGATCGGGCCGATGTAGTAATCCGCCACCCACAACGCCATTTCCAGAAGCCGTTCGGTGACAAGGGGCTCCTCATCGAGAACGGCGGTGAGGCTCTTGAGTTTTAGGCCTTCCTTGGGTTTGGCGTCCGTCGCCACGACCACACCGGTGACCCGGCGTTTGCCGAAGGGCGCTTCGACTCTGGATCCGCGCGGGATGTCCGGCCAACCCGCGGGCACGCGATAGGTCATCGGCTGCATCAGGGGCAGCGGCAGCGCCACGTCAACAAACCGATCGCTCAGTGCGCCCGGCCCGGTCTTGGCCAGCCCTAGCCCCGGAAGTAGTTTCTGCATGGCCTGGATAAGGTGGCCATCAGTCGGCGGGGGTTCCCAGGACGTCCATGACCAGTTTCAGGTCTTCCCACACCGTCTTCTTGGCCGATGGAGTCCTCAAGAGATAGGCCGGGTGATACGTCGGCATCACCGGTATGTCGTCCCACGATGCGAACCGGCCCCGGAATCTCGCGATCGGATCGCCGGTCTTCGCCATGAACTTTCCCGCGGTGGCGCCCAGGGCCACGATGACGCGGGGCCGTACCGCTTTGATCTGCGCCTCCAGAAACGGCTGGCAGGTCGTAATCTCGTCGTTCTCCGGCGGACGATTCCCGGGCGGCCGGCACTTGATGACGTTGGCGATGAAGACGTCGGAGCGCTGGATCCTCATACCCTTCTCAACCATGTCGGTGAGCAGTTGACCGGCCCGACCCACGAAGGCGAGTCCCTGAGCATCCTCGTCGGCGCCCGGCGCCTCCCCGACGAACATCAAGTCCGCCACTGGATTGCCCTGGCCGAACACGATCTTGTTCCGGCCTTCGCAGAGCCGGCAACGCTTGCAGTCGCCGATCTCGTCCCGGATGGCGGTGAGGGAGAGTTCGGCAGCCGCGGCGTCGCGATCCGAACGAACGGGGGCGCTCGGAAGCGCGAGCGGGGGCGAGGCCGCGGGCGACCGAGCGGCGTCCGCCGACCTGGCTCGCACTTCAACCCCGGCCGGATCGGCCGACACCGCGAGGCGAACGGGGGCCTTCGCCTTGGCCCTGGCCGGCGCGACCCCCAAAACCCCAATCCCATCGAGGGACCCGAGAAACTTCCCCATCGCCACGACATCACGCACTACGGAATCATCCATGGGCGAAGCATAGAAGGGACGCCGGCCCCCCGGGGTCCGGCGGATCTGGATTAAAGGACTCAACTCGGTGCCGACCAGGCGAACCCACGAATGCCAAGGGGGGCGCCCTCCCCCCTCCGAATTGCGGCGCGCCGCCTCGGGAAGGTATCGTTCGCCCAGTTGAGAGTCGCAGCGATCATTCCGGCGCGGTTTGCCTCAACGAGGCTCCCCGGGAAACCTCTCTCCCTCATTCACGGCTGGCCGATGGTGCGCCATGTCTATGAGCGCGCAAGGAGGGCGAAGACGCTGGACGACGTGGTGATCGCCACGGACGACCCTCGGGTCATGGACGCGGTGGCGGCCTTCGGGGGCCGCGCCTTGATGACCTCGCCCTCCTGTCCAACCGGCACCGACCGGTTGGCCGAGGCCTCGAAGCAGATCGAGGCGGACATCTACGTCAACGTGCAGGGCGACGAACCGATGATCGATCCGGATCAGATCGACGCGGCCGTGAACGGCCTTCTGGCCGACGCGGAGGCCGCGATCTCGACGCTCTCGCTACCCTTGCGAACGGTGGAGGAGATGATGTCAGACGCGGTGGTGAAGGTGGTCACCGATGCGCGTCGGCATGCTCTCTACTTCTCGCGCAGCCCCATCCCCCACGGCCGAACCACCGCGCGGAGTCTCGAAGCAGCGGCCGGCGCGGCCATCGCCTCCGGAATGGCCCGGAAACACGTGGGTCTCTACGTTTTCCGTCGCGAGGCCCTTGCCGCTTTCGCGCGCCTGTCGCCCTCGGCGCCGGAGGCTCTCGAGCAACTCGAGCAACTTCGCGCGCTCCACCACGGATTGACGATTCTGGTCGAACCGGTGGAGGGCGAGGGCACCGTTGCGGTAGACACCCCCGAGGACCTCGAACGCGCCCGCGCCCTGATTTCGCCCATACTCGATATCCAACCAACGACCCAAGCGGAGGCCTAGACACCGTGCCCAGACCAACCAAGTACATCTTCGTGACCGGTGGTGTGGTGTCCTCGCTCGGCAAGGGGATCGCCGCCGCGTCCATCGGGTGCCTCCTCGAAGCGCATGGGTTTCGAGTCGGTCTGATGAAGTGCGACCCCTACCTCAATGTCGACCCCGGCACCATGAGCCCCTACCAGCATGGCGAAGTCTTCGTCACCGAGGATGGCGCCGAGACCGACCTGGACCTCGGTCACTATGAGCGTTTCACTCATGTGACCACGTCGCGAAAGTCCAACATCACCACCGGACAGATCTACGGCCAGGTGATCCAAAAGGAGCGGCGTGGGGACTATCTCGGGCGCACCGTCCAGGTGATCCCCCACATCACGGACGAGATCAAGGCGGCCATACGTGAATGCGGCGAGGGCGTGGACGTCCTCATTGTGGAGATCGGGGGCACGGTCGGCGACATCGAGAGCCTCCCCTTCCTGGAAGCGGTACGCCAGTTCCGCCGCGACGTGGGCCGGGACAACGCCATGTTCGTCCACCTCGCCCTCGTCCCCTTCATCAAGACCGCCCAGGAACTGAAGACCAAGCCCACCCAGCACTCCGTCCACGAGCTCCGCGGCATCGGCATCCAGCCTCAAGCGCTGCTCTGCCGCACGGAGGTGGACTTGCCCGAAGACATCAAGGCCAAGCTCGCCCTCTTTTGCGACGTCCCGGAGGAGGCGGTCATCTCCGCGCAGGACGTGGGCACGATTTACGAAGTCCCCCTTCATTTGAAGTCGCAGGGACTCGACACCATCATCTTGAAGACTCTGGGCCTGACCTCGGCCGGCTGCGACCTCGCCCATTGGGAGAGGATAGTGAGCACGATCAAGAACCCGACGGCCGAGGTCGAGATCGCCATCATCGGCAAGTACGTCTCCTATGAGGATTCCTACAAGAGTCTCAACGAGGCACTCACCCACGGGGCGCTAGCCAACGGGGTCAAGCTGGTCCGGCGCTGGGTGGAGTCCGACGAACTGGAGGCAACGGGCCCGTCGCTCCTCCACGGCGTTTCCGGCATCCTGGTGCCGGGCGGGTTCGGGTCGCGCGGCACTGGAGGAATGGTGGCGGCGGCCAGGTACGCGCGCGAATCGGGCACGCCTTTCTTCGGCATCTGCTACGGCTTTCAGTGGGCGGTGGTCGAGTACGCTCGGAACGTCTGCGGCCTGCAAGGCGCCGACTCCACCGAAGTCAACGAGAATGCGGAGCACCGAGTGATCTACAAGCTGCAGGACCTTCTGGGCGTGGAGGACATGGGCGGAACCATGCGCCTCGGGTCCTATCCCTGCGAGCTTGACGAAGGGTCTCTCGCCCACCGCGTCTACGGCGCGCGCGAGATCCGCGAGCGTCATCGCCACCGGTACGAGTTCAATCAGGAGTTCATGGCGCGGCTCGAGCGCGCGGGCCTCAAGATCTCCGGCAAGACCCCGGACGGCAAGTTCGCCGAAGTGGCCGAGATCAAGGACCATCCCTACTTCATCGCGGTGCAGTACCACCCCGAGTTCAAGTCCCGGCCCTGGCAGCCCCATCCCCTGTTCTCCGGCTTCGTGGCCGCGGCCTACACGCGTTCGAAGACGGAGCAGAACCCATCCCGCGCAGCCGCGTCATCGAGCGTGGTGGCGTGAGCGCACCCTTGAAACCGGCGCCCCCCCCGGCCATCCGGGTCGGACGCTTAAAGATTGGAGGCGGGCCGCTCTTTCTCATCGCCGGGCCGTGCGTCATCGAGTCGTCCACCCACCCGCTCAAGATCGCGCGCCGTCTGAAGGAGATCACCGACGAACTGGGGATACCGTTCATTTTCAAGGCGAGTTATGACAAGGCCAACCGCTCCTCCATCGGCTCCTTCCGGGGCGTCGGCGTCGAGCGCGGCCTCGATATCCTGGCCACCGTGAAAGCGAAACTCGGGGTTCCCATACTCACCGACGTCCACGAGACGTCGCACGTTGGCCCCGCGGCGCAGGTGGCGGACGTCCTGCAGATCCCCGCCTTCTTGTGCCGGCAAACCGACCTTGTCCTCGAGGCGGCGCGGTCAGGGCGCGCGGTCAATATCAAGAAGGGGCAGTTCATGGCCCCGTGGGACATGAAAGGCGTCATGGGCAAGGCGGCCACCACTGGAAATCCGAACCTGATGGTGACCGAACGCGGAGCCTCGTTCGGCTACAACACCCTTGTGGTGGACATGCGTTCATTCCCTGAACTTCGCTCCCTCGGCTATCCCGTGATCTTCGACATCACCCACAGTGTTCAGCGTCCGGGCGGTCTCGGAGACCGTTCCGGAGGCGACGCCCACCTCATCGACACTCTGGGCCCGGCCGGAGTGGCCGCGGGCGTCCAGGGCATCTTCATGGAGACCCACGAGAATCCGAGTAAGGCGCTCTCCGATGGCCCCAACGCCTATCGGCTCGATCGCATGAAGGCCTTCCTCAACCACCTGAAGAAGATCCACGCCCTCGCCCTGGAGCGCCGCTGAGGTGGCCTACGAAACCGCGCTGAAGGTCCTCCAGATCGAGGCGGACGCGATCCGCGATCTGATTCCCAAGGTGGGAGACGCGTTCGGCCGCGCGATCGAACGCCTGTTTGCCTGCTCCGGCCGCGTGGTCACCATGGGCATGGGCAAGAGCGGCTTCATCGCGCAGAAGGTCTCGGCCACTCTTTCGTCCACCGGTACACCTTCGCTGTTCCTTCATCCAGCAGAAGCCATCCATGGCGACCTCGGGCGCATCGTCAAGGGTGATGTCGTGATCGCCATTTCCTACAGCGGCGAGACCGAGGAAATCGTGGCCCTCCTGCCCACCTTGAAGCGCCTCGCGGTGCCCCTCATCGCCCTTACTGGACACGCCGACTCGGCCATCGCCATGGCTTCGGAGGTGCATCTGGACGTCTCGATCCGCGAGGAAGCCTGCCCGCTCCGACTCGCGCCCACCGCGTCCACCACCGCGGCCCTCGCCATGGGCGATGCTCTGGCCATGGTCCTCACCGAAAAACGCGGCTTCACCATCGAGGAATTCGCTGACCTGCATCCGGGGGGGCGGCTCGGCCGAAAACTGCTGCGCGTCGAGGACGTGATGCACAAGGGGACGGACACGCCGCGGGTGGGGCCGACCATACCGCTCAAGGGGGTCTTATTCGAGATGACCAAGAAGCGGCTGGGCATGACCACCGTAACAAACGACGAAGGCACGCTATTGGGCGTCATCTCCGACGGCGATCTCCGCCGATTGATGGAACGCTTCGGCGCCTCGGTCCTCGACCTCCCCGCGGACCAGGGAATGACTCGCACGCCGCACGTCATCGCCCCGAGAGAAATCGCCACCAGGGCGCTCGCCCTCATGGAGACGAACAAGATCACGGCGCTGGTGGTGGTGGACAAGGACCGCCATGTCGAGGGGGTGATCCACCTCCACGACCTCTGGAAAACGCAGATGGTCTAGCCCGGACTATTCATGAGGAAATCTGCTGCGACGTCCGATACCGCGCCACTGGCGGGCGTGCTCGCTCCTCGTCTTCTCACAGTATGTTCAATACTGTTGCGTCGCTCGTCACTGCGCTTGCCCGCCATTGAC
>JAENWE010000507.1 GCA_016650185.1 Vicinamibacteria bacterium
CCGAGTGGAAGAAGCACTGCTGCCCAATCCAGGAACCGGCGCCGATGCTCATCCGGTTGCGGTGATACCCCTTGAGAATGGTCTGGTGCCCGACGTAGACGTCGTCACCGATCTGGATGTTCTCGGGATGAAAGACCAGGACCCCGGGTTCGAGAACCGCGCGCTCGCCCAGATAGGCGAACTGTTCGGGGGAGAACTTGCCGTCGCCGTGACTGAACGCCAAAAGGTCGACCTCAATGATTCTTCAGGGCTGTCGGATTGCGGTACGACGCGATGGTGCGCTCCAGGCCCTCATCCAGATCGACCTTCGGATTGAAGCCGAGAAGCTTCCGGGCCTTGTCGATGTTGGGAACACGGAGTTCGATATCGGCATGTGGCCAGTCGATGAACTCGATGGGCGAGCGCGAGCCGGAGATCCGGACGATGGCGCGGGCCAGATCGTAGATCGTGCACACGCTGCGGGCGTTGCCGATGTTGAAGGCCTGCCCCACCGCCTCGTCCCTTTCCAGGCTCAGCAAGACCGCGTCGACGATGTCATCCACGTAGCACCATGCGCGTATCTGGGCGCCGTCGTTGTGGATCTGCAGCGGTTCGCCGGCCAGCGCCTTGACAATAAAGCGATGAATCGCTCCCTCACCCACCTGCCCGGGTCCGTAGATATTGAAGGGACGAACCGACAGGGCGGGCAATCCGTATTGCACGAAGTAGTTGTGAGTCATGTGCTCGCTCGCGAGCTTGCTCACCGCGTAGGTCCAGCGCGCCTCGCCCACCGCCCCCAAGGTGGTGACGTCTTTTTCATTCACCTTGTAGGCATAGGCGCCGAAGACTTCGCTGGTCGAAAAATCAACCAGACGCTCAACGCTCCCGGCGGCCACCGCCGCGTCCAGGACGTTGTAGCTTCCGAAAATGGAAACCCGCATCGTGGTCACCGGCATCTTCAGAACCGTATCCACTCCCGCGATGGCGGCAAGGTGAAGGACGATCTGAATGCCCTCCATGGCCTCCCGAACCGCCTCCGGATCGAGAACATCACCGCGAATCACCTTGAGGCGGGGATGACCAATGAGACCGGTCTTCGAGAGGGCGTCCCGATGACCGTTGTCGAAAACCACGATGTCGTTGGCCTCAATCAGCCTCTTCGTAAGAACGGAGCCGATGAACCCCGCGCCCCCGGTGATCAGGACGCGCTTGGATTGAATCATGACTCTCTCAGCATACCCTCGGTCTCCACCGTCAGAGGAGCCAAGGCCGCCCGCACCTCTTAGCGCAAGCCCTGAAGGGCCTGAACGACTCGGGTGACCTCGTCATCGGAGAGGGCCAGAGCGCCTACGGGGAGGCCCTTGTACCTAGAGCCCATGGCGCAAGCGGAATCCTGGAGGACACGCAGGCCGTGATCCTGCGCCAGTTTCGTGAAGGCCTCGATCCGACAGGGCATGCCCAGCTGATCGACCGGAATGAGGGCTTTGGTCCTGGCCGTAATCCTGCGCCGGACATCGTCGGGATCCACATTCAGGGTGGTGGGATCGACGTCGGCGAACACCGGCGTGGCGCCCACATGTCGAATGACATTCACGCTGGCGATGAAAGGTCAAGGAGGGAACGATGACTTCGTCGCCCGGGCCAACCCCCCAGGCGTGAAGAACCAGAAATGCTCCGGTGGTCCAGTTTGAGACCGCGACTCCCTCAGCCCGTCCGCACAGGGCCGCGAACCGCTTCTCAAACTCGACCTGTTGGCGGCCGCCTACCACCCAACCGCTCCGAACCACTTCAGCCGCGGCCTCGGCCTCGGCGTCACCAAAATAGGGCGGGGAAAAGGAGATCGGCTGCATGGCGCGGGAGTCTAGTGTGGAACTCCCGATCCTCCCCTTCACCCACGATATCCTCACACGCAATGCGTTGCGCTCTCTGGTTCGTCAGAAGCCCCAACCGCTCGTTCTCGGGAAGATCCAAGTCATGAAATCAGATCGTCCACGGAAGGGCCTTGCCGCCTTGGCTGCCCTCTCGATCCTTTGCCTCCCCTCCGCTGACGCGCCAGAGGCGGCGACACAAAAAAACGACCGCGGCGCAGCCGGGGAGATGGAGGGCCTGCCGCTCAAAGCCGAACGTCACCTGGCTTTCGACACCGACGAAGGCACTTGGCTCTCGCTCGACGTCTCTCCCGACGGCAAGACGCTCGTTTTCGATCTGGCCGGCGATGTGTACACGATGCCAGTCGAGGGCGGCTCGGCAAAGGCTATCTCGACCGGGATGCCCTTCGACTCGCAGCCCCGCTTTTCGCCCGACGGCTCGCGGGTGGCTTTCCTCTCCGACCGCGACGGCGCCGAGAACGTCTGGATCATGGGTGCGGATGGAGCCGCTGCCAAACAACTCACCAAGGAAAAGCAGGCTTCCTTCGCTTCCCCGGCCTGGACGGAGGACGGGCAAGGCGTGATCGTGTCTCGGAACGTCCCAGGCCTTCGAACCTTCGAACTGTGGATCTACGACACGCGGGGCGGGTCCGGCGTGCAGGTCACGAAGGCCAAGCCCAAGCCGGACACCGCCAGCGCCGATCAGCACAACGCCATTGGTGTTGCGGCCTCGAAGGACGGGCGTTACCTCTACTACGCCACCAAGAAAGGTGGCTTCGCCTACAACGTCACCTTCCCCCTCTGGCAGATCGCGCGCAAGGACCGGCGGACCGGCGACGAGGACATCCTCACCCAGGCAGGGGGCAGTGCGTTTCGGCCGACTCTGTCCCCTGATGGCCGACTGCTCGTCTATGGAACCCGCTTCAACACCCAGACCGGCTTGCGGATTCGCGACCTCGAAACCGGTGAGGATCGATGGCTCAAGTATGCGGTCCAGCGCGACGACCAGGAGTCGCGCTTCACCCGTGACCTTCTGCCTGGCTTCGCTTTCAGCGCCGACGGCAAGGACGTCATCACAGCCTACGGCGGAAAGATTCACCGGGTTTCGGTGTCGACCGGGTCGGACAGCGTCATCCCATTCCATGCAGATATCTCTCTCGATCTCGGCCCCCTTCTCGACTTCCCCGCACGAGTGGACCAGGGTCCAGTCCGCGCCCGACTCATCCAGGGCGCAACGATCTCCCCGGATGGGAACCGTGTGGCCTTCTCGGCTCTGGGAAAGCTCTATGTCGCGCCGGTCGCGGGCGGCCCACCAAAACGACTCACTTCGCAGAGCGCTTTCGAGTACCTTCCCGCCTGGTCGAAGGACGGGAAGACCCTCGTCTACGTCACTTGGTCGAACGAAGGCGGGCAGGTGATGACGACATCGAGCCACGGCGGCGGAACGCCCGTCCCGGTGACCCAACTCCCAGCGTTCTATCGGGATCCCATCTTCGCGCCGGGAGGGGATTTCATCGTGGCCCTGCGCGCACCCTGGCAGTCGCGACAGGAGATCGAGAGTGAGTGGGGCAACTCTGAGCCCGCGGGCCTGGAACTCGTGGCCATCTCGGCCGCGACCGGCGAGACAAAGCCTATCCTGCAAGCGCGGGGCTTCGGGCGGCCCCATTTCGGCCCGGAGACGGATCGCATTTACGTGAACTCGCGGGAGGGCCTTTTCTCGGTGCGCTTCGACGGCACGGATCGGCGCACTCATTTCAAAGTGGTCGGAAAGACCACCGCCCCCGACCCTGCGCCGGCGTCCGAGGTCCGCATCTCGCCGGACGGCAAGTACGTTCTCGCCGCGGTCTCCACCCAACTCTTGCTGATGCCCACCCCGCCGGCCTCAGGCGATGCTCCCACCATCGATGTGTCGACCCCCAGTGTCCCCGTGGCCAGGATGACCGACATCGGGGTTGACGAGTTCGGCTTCGCGGACGGCGGCCGGACCATCGCCTGGACACTGGGCGCCAGCCTCTTCCGCAAACCGCTGACCGCGGTGACCTTTGGCGCGCCCGACGATGTCTCCAAGAAGGCCAATGACGCCGTCAAGGACTCGGCCTCGGCCAGCAAACGCTCGGAGGACGGCGCGATCGTGAGCGACTTCGCGGTGGAGGTTCCGCGCGAAACTCCCAAAGGCACGATAGCCCTGCGGGGCGCCCGCGTGATCACGATGAGGGGCGAGGGCAAGGACGAGGTCATCGAAGAATCCGACATCGTCGTCGAGGGCAACCATATCAAGGCGGTGGGGCCCCGCGGGAGCGTCCCAATTCCGCCTGACGCCCGGGTCGTGAATTTGTCGGGCAAAACCATCATCCCAGGATTCATCGATGTCCACGCTCACTGGACGGAGGTTCGCCGCCGCGTCCTCGACCTCGATGGCTGGCCGTTCGGCGCCAATCTCGCCTACGGCGTGACCTCCGGCCGCGATCCGCAGACCGCGACCAACGACGTCTTCGCTTACGAAGACATGATCGACGCCGGGCTCATGGTTGGGCCGCGGGCGTTCAACACCGGGCCGGGCGTCTTCAACAACGCGAACTTTCAGTCGGCGGAAGCGGCGAAGAGCGTGGTCGAGAAATACGCGAAGTACTACCGGACGAACACTCTCAAGTCCTACACCGTTGGCAACCGACGGCAGCGCCAGTGGATGATTGAGGCCAGCAAGGAGCATCGGATCATGCCCACCACCGAAGGCTCGCTCGACCTGAAGCTCGACTTTACCCACGCCGTCGACGGCTTCTCCGGCACCGAACACGCTCTGCCCATCGTCCCTCTCTACAAAGACATAGTCGAGGTCTTCGCCAAGTCCGGCATCACGTACACCCCGACCTTGCTCGTCGCTTACGGCGGACCTTGGGCCGAGAACTACTTCTACGAAACCACCGAAGTCTGGAAAGACCCCAAGCTCCGGCGGTTCATACCCACCAACGTGCTGGAATCGAAGTCAAAGCGGCGGCCCTGGTTCTCCGAAGACGAGCACGTCTTCAAGAAGCTCGCCGCGGAAGCCGCGAAGATCGTCCGGGCCGGCGGGCGGGTGGGCATCGGCGGCCATGGCCAGCTTCAGGGCATTCAGGTGCACTGGGAAATGTGGGCGCTTGAGAGCGGGGGCCTCACACCCATGGAGACGCTCCGGGCCGCGACACTCCACGGCGCGCAGGCCATCGGCTACGCCCAGGACCTGGGCAGCATTGAGGCGGGCAAGCTCGCGGATCTGGTGATTCTCGACCAGAACCCGCTCGAGAACATCCGCAACACCGCGTCCATTCGATTCGTGATGAAGAACGGCGAGCTCTTCGACGGCGAGACCCTCGACAAGCTCGCCCCCGAGAAGACGCCGCGTCTCAAGCAGTGGTGGTGGAACGCCGGTCCACCCATGGCCCCGGTTGGACCACTGGCCGAGAACGAGATTTTCCTGGCCCCGCTCACCGGCGCGGGTGCGACGTTGAAGATTGGAACGCCGAAGAACATCTCGAACCACCCAGGCTACGACAACCAACCTAAGTTCGAAGCGGACGGACGCGGCATCGTCTTCACCCGTGCCGACGCTTTATCCCGCACCGACATCGTCCGCTACGAGGTCGCCACGGGAAAGGTTGCTCCAGTGAAGGAAACGCCGGAGAGCGAATACTCGGCGACGCCTATGCCGGACGGCCGCGGATACGCCGTCATCCGCGTCGAACTCGACGGCGTGCAGCGGCTCTGGCGTCTCGATCCCGCAAAGGAAGAGGCCGACGATCTCCTCGTGGCCACGATCAGGCCCATCGGCTATTTCGCCTTTCCGGAGCCTCAAGTGGTGGCGGCTTTTGTGCTCGGAAATCCGGCGACCCTTCAACTGATCGATCTCGCGACCGAGGAGTCGAAACTCATTGCCACAAACGTAGGCAGGTCGATCCAGAAGGCTCCGGGTCGGGCCGCTGCGAGCTTCGTGCACAAGCTGGGCCCCGACGACTGGATGATCAAAGAGGTGGACGCCACAGGAATGGTGAAGGACATCGCGCGGACTCCGAAGGGGCGAGAAGACTACGCCTGGCTCAACGATGGAACTCTCGTGATCTCGGCGGGCGCCAAGGTCCTGGCCCTGAGACCGGGAGTCGACCGCGACTGGCGCGAGATTGCGGACTTCTCCGACCTTGGGCTCAAGGATCTCACCCGCCTCGCTTTGAGCCCGCGCGGCGACCAGATCGCGATCGTAGCCTCGCCGAAGTAACCTTGGCAGACGCGACGAGCCTCGACGACGACGCCATCTGAACAAATGAAAGCCTGGGGGTCAGCAACAACATGTGGGCGGTCGGTCGTCTTTCACTACTCTCGAG
>JAENWE010000508.1 GCA_016650185.1 Vicinamibacteria bacterium
AGCCGGTCTCCTTCATCGGCGCCCATGGAGGCTTCCGACTCCAGTTCCCCGATCAGTTCGGAGACGGACACGCGTTCGGATTTGGCGACGCCTGAATCTAGGCGGGCGCCCACCAGGGAGTTATTGATCAGAAGCCTCAGGGCTTTCAGGCTGCGGCCCAAAACCGCGCCCGTGCTCCCGCCAATGCCCACGGTTCCCTTCTGCAGAATGTTGAAGGCGATGAGGGCGGCGGTCACCCGGTTTCCCATCTCGTGGGCCAGGGCTCCCGCGCGTTCCGTCCCCTGGTAGGCCACGGACTCGTCGCGCAGACGCTCGAACTCGGTGACGGAATGGGCAATGGCATCATCGAGGCAGGCGTTGAAGACCTGAAACTCGTCCACCGCGATGCGGGCATGCTTTTCATCGGCGAGCTGGGTGATGGCCTGACACACATCTCCGTAGCCGTGGACCACCTGGCTCACCGAGAATCCCATCTTGTGCAGCTCGCCGCCATGCCCGGTCGCTGATGCCTCGATCGCATCGCTGTTGGTGGTCCTTAGACGCAGTCGGTCGATGAGTTGGGACAGAAAGAGAGGCACGCCATTCTTCATCTCCTCCTCGGTCGGCAAGGGGCTCGTGCGGGTGGCCACCTTTGCCCGCGCGCGGGCGATGAGTTCCCGCGTGTTCGCGAGCACGAAATCCTGGAGCATGATGGGTGCGGCGACGGTATTTTCCATGGGAACTCTTGGGGGAGACGGGGTGGGAAAAGGGGACGCCATCCGCTCCCCTTTGAAGAGGAAACGTCCCAGAGTGGACGGTACGATATGGTCGACGCCGGCTTCTGTGCGGCACCGCACGGATTGACGTTCGGAAAACAAGGTCGGCGCGTCCACGACGGGGCTTGTTTCGGCCTTGCCGCGCTCTCCTTCGAACCGGCAACCGAGGCCTGGCACAAGGGTTGCTCCTAGCCTGGACATCTGGACCGGGCTCAGGCCCGGACGGTTGCCGGCGTCCCCGGCCGGTCTTCATGGAGAAACTCAGCAAATGTCACGCACGCCCCTCGTCCTCGTCGCTGTCCTCGCCGTACTGTCCCCCCCGTACTCCGCGGCCGCGGAGGATCCGTCGACGCCCGGACACCGCGGCCTGATCAGCCGAAGGTTCCACTCCTTCCTGGACGACAACGCGGAGGTCGGAGCCCCCGGATTCCATGTGGGCCCGCTCCATCCCGGGCTCATGATTCCGAGCTCAGGCGCCGGGCCTGGTCCCATGCTGCACCTGTGGACCCCAGACCTTGGCGGCTCCGGACTCGACTTCCATGCGTCGGCCGCCTATTCGATCTACGGATACCAGTACTACGATGCGCAGTTCGGCCTCGTGCCCCATGAAGGCGAGCGGCTGCCTCGGACAGACCGGGGAACCAGCGCTCTGTTTCCTCTTTCGGACCTCGAGAAATCGTCGGCCGTGAGCGGCTTCCACATTTACGTCTCGGCTCGACACCGGGACTATCCGCGCGAGGACTTCTACGGAGTCGGGGCTTCCTCCCTGAAGGCCAATCGAACGGACTATCGCCTGAAGGACGACTTCTTCGAAGGCGTGATCCAGGCCAAGATCTCTCGTCTGACGTTCATGGGACGGGCCGGCCTTGTGAAGCCCTCCATTCACTCGGGCACCGACTCCCGGTTTCCGAACATGAACTTGTCCTTCAATGAGCAGACGGCGCCCGGACTTACGGCCACCCCTGACTTCCTGCATGTCTCGGCCGCCGCGTGGCTCGAACTCCGGGATCAACCCGCGAACCCGCACCGGGGCCTCTCCCTTGGCATCGCGGTTTCACGCTTCAACGACCGCCACGCGAACGCTTACCAGTTCAGCCGCGTGGTCGTCGATGCCCGGGAGTATTTCCCTTTGGGCTCCCATCGGCACGTGATCGCACTCAGGCAGGTGGCGTTCTTCGACAGGCCCGATGCGGGAAGCCACGTGCCCTTCTACCTCCAGCCCAGTTTCGGCGGCAGTTCAATCCTGCGCGGCTATGGCTCGACGCGGTTCCGGGACGACAAGCTGCTGGCCCTCGCCGCCGAGTACCGATTCGGACTTCATCGTAACCTCCAGTTGGCACTCATCTATGAAGCGGGCGAGGTCTTCCCCACCCTGAACGATTTCCGCATCAACCAGCTTCAGCACAGCTACGGTGTCGGCGTCCGGCTGAAGTCGCTGCGCCGCGTCCGCCTCCGCCTCGATCTCCTGCGCTCTCCCGAACGCACACGACTCGACCTCAAACTCGGCCCGTCTTTCTAGTCTCTCCGACCGACAGAATCTATTCGGCTCACCACCCGAGACACTCCGGGCACGCTCCACACCAGCTCGATCGCGCGGCGCGTCTGTTCCACACCGACCGCCGTGCCCCCGAGCAGAACCACTCCGTTGTTGACGGACGTGACCGTGACTCTGCCCAGGGAATGGTCGGCCTTGAGTGCCGTGTCCACCGCGCGCCGGACCGCGTCGTCGCCAATCCTGGCGCCTCCATCGAAGGCTTGAGGAAGAACCTGCATGAGGTTCGAAACCCTCTTGACTCCCTTGATCGCGCTCACCGCGTAGCCGGCCTTCGTTTTCTCGACTGTCGTTCTCACCTTGCCGTGCAAGGTCACGGCGCCGTCGCCCGCCTCCACGTCCAGGTCCTTGACGCTCACTCCCTCGGTGGTGAGAAGGACCATCCTGACCTTCGTCACGAGCCAGGCATCGTCGGAGCTGGACGCTACATTCAACGAAAGGCCAACGACGATGACCATGGCGAGGCCGATTGATCTCCAAAGTTTCATGAGTCCTCCAGGTCGCTGTCTCGGAGTTCGGCTCCGGGGGCGACATCGTAAGAACAGCAACGGGCGTGCCAGCCTGAAGAGGCCGCGTGCCCTTTGTAGATATGACCTGGCGGGCTCCGGCCGGGCAGCGCTCGAAACCATCTCGAATCAGGGCGGCTCGTGGCACGTACTTTGCTTTACCTTGAGGGAG
>JAENWE010000509.1 GCA_016650185.1 Vicinamibacteria bacterium
CAGTAATAGCCGTAGGCGACGGTATCCGGTGTGGCTTCCAATCGGTGCGTCTTGGGCCGGACGGTCTGGGCGAAAGGCGCCCTGGCTCCGCCGAAGAGGCCGAGACAGCACAGGACGCACATCGCGGATTTCTTCATAGTTTCTCGCTCCAATGGAACGGAAGCATAGCCATCCCCGCGCCAGGGAGGGAGCTTGGGATGCATTCGCACGCGCCCACCGCTTCGAATCGATTTGGGGAATGTGCCGAGCTGACGCGGAGCGGCCACTCCCGACCACGCTCGTCTTCACGGGCGCCGCCGCGACCGGCGCCCGACTTCGCCGCCCTGGACTGATCATGTAGGATCCACGCCCTCTACCTGTGATTCACCCAAACTCCAACGTCACCCTGCGCCCGAACTCGGGCCGGCCCTTTGCGTTTGAGCTTGCGCTCCTCCTTAGCGTGCTCCTTCTTGGAGCCAAGGGGTCAGTGATCTAGGCAGAAACGAAACCCGGATCATCAAAGACCCCCAAGGCAGACCTTGGGGTTTTTGTTTTTGAGGAGAAGACCATGACGTTCCCGAATCCTTTCGTGACTATTTTCGACACCACTCTCCGCGATGGTGAGCAGTCCCCTGGCTGCAGCATGAACCCCGGCGAAAAGCTTCGACTCGCGCGGCAGCTTGAGCGCCTCGGCGTCGATGTGATTGAGGCGGGGTTTCCCATCGCCTCTGTGGCCGAAGCCCAGGCCGTCGAGCGAATCAGCGGAGAGATTCGAACCGTTCGCGTCGCCGCCCTCGCTCGCTGCAAGCCCAAAGACATCGAGGTGGCGGGGAAGGCCTTGCGCGGGGCCGCGCGTCCGGTCCTGCACACGTTCCTCGCCACGTCGGCCATTCATCTGCGCGACAAGCTGAAGATCACGGCCGCCGAGGCCCTGGTTCAGGCGCGGGAGGGAGTGGCTCTCGCCCGGTCCCTCGCTTCCGAAGTCGAGTTCTCCGCCGAAGACGCGTCCCGAACCGATTACACCTACCTGCTCGAAGTCCTTCGCGCCGTTCATGAAGCAGGCGCGAGAGTGTTGAATGTCCCCGACACCGTCGGTTATTCCCTTCCCCATGAATACGCGGAGATGGTCGCGAAGCTGGTGAGGGACATCCCCACCGCGGTGATCTCGGTGCATTGCCACAACGATCTCGGCCTGGCCGTGGCGAACTCCCTCGCCGCCATCGGCGCCGGCGCCCGGCAGGTGGAATGCACCATCAACGGCATTGGTGAGCGGGCGGGCAACACCTCGCTCGAGGAGATCGTGATGGCGCTCAAGGTCCGTCGTGAGACCCTCGGCGTCGAGACCCGGGTGAAGACCGAACTGCTCGCTCCCACCAGCGCCGAGCTGTCCACCGTGACCGGAGTCTGGCCTCAGCCGAACAAGGCGATCGTGGGGCGGAATGCCTTCGCCCATGAGGCGGGAATCCACCAGCACGGCATTCTGGCCAATCCGCTGACCTACGAAATCATGACTCCGGCCAGCGTCGGGGTGGGCGAGACTCTGCTGGTCCTTGGGAAACACTCCGGACGGCATGCGGTCGAGAAGCGCCTTCGCGGTCTCGGTGTGACCTTGACCGTGGCGCAGCTCGAAGACGTCACCACCCGGGTCAAGGAACTGGCCGATCGAAAGAAATTTGTCTATGACGACGACCTGCTCTCGCTTCTGGACCATCATGCCGAGCGCAGGCCAACCCTGATCCGATACCAGACCCTGTCGGGCAACGACGTGATCCCTACGGCCACCGTCGAGGTGGAAGCTCATGGCCAGCGGCGCACCGCTTCAGCGGTGGGCAACGGCCCGCTCGACGCCGCCCTGAAAGCGACCGACGCCGCTCTCGGCCTGAGTCTTGAACTGCTCGACTGGCACACCCGCGCGGTGAGCAGCGGCAAGGATGCTTTGGCCGAAGTGACGGTGCGGGTCCGCCATCGTGATCAGGAGACGGTGGGTCAGGCCGCGAGCACCGACTCCATCGAAGCGTCATTGAAGGCATATCTGTCGGCCATAGGCGCGGCCGAACGGGCGATCGAGGTCGCGGCATGAGCACCCTACGAACTCTGCTTGACAAGGTCTGGGACGCTCACCTGGTGAGCCAGGCCACCGTGGACACCCCGGCCACGGTTTACATCGACTTCCATCTGATTCACGAGGTCACATCGCCGCAGGCATTTTCCTTGCTCCGTGAGCGAGGACTCAAAGTCCGGCGTCCTGATCGGACGCTCGCCACCATGGATCACGCCACCCCCACCAATTTCGAACGGGTGGGCGATCGCGTGGTGATTCGTGATGCCGCCGCCGCCGCTCAGATCAGCGCGCTGGAGGAGAACTGCCGTGCGGCGGGCATCACTCTTTACGGCCTCGACAGTGATCGGCAAGGCATCGTCCATGTGATCGGACCCGAACTCGGGGTGACTCATCCCGGCCGCAGCATCGTCTGCGGCGATTCCCACACCAGCACTCACGGAGCCTTCGGCGCCCTCGCCCTCGGCATCGGAACGAGCGAAGTCGGCCACGTTCTCGCCACCCAGTGCCTGCTCCTGGAGAAGCCGAAGCGAATGGCGGTCACGTTCAACGGCTCGCTCTCTCGCGGCGTCACCGCCAAGGACCTGATCCTTGGGCTCATTGCGAAGATCGGCGCGGGCGGCGCCGTGGGTCACGTCATCGAGTATCGAGGGACGACCATCGCCAGCCTGTCGATGGAGGAACGGATGACCCTGTGCAACATGGCGGTGGAAGCCGGAGGCCGCACCGGGATGATCGCGCCGGACGAGACCACGTTTGAGTACCTCAAGGGCCGTCCGTTCGCACCCCAGGGAACGGCCTGGGACGAGGCGGTCGAGCGGTGGCGTCTCCTTCGAACCGACGACGGCGCCGTCTACGACAAGGAAGTGACGTTCGACGCATCTGCTCTGGAGCCCATGGTCACCTACGGAACGAGCCCCGGCATGGGTGTCTCGATCGGGGGCACGGTGCCCGCAGCCAATGGCGACGAATCCATCACCAAGGCTCTTCGCTACATGAACCTGCAACCCGGAGACGCTCTGCGAGGCCGGCCCATCGAGGTTGTCTTCATCGGCAGCTGCACCAACGCCCGCATTTCCGACCTGCGCCTGGCCGCGAGCGTCTTCAAGGGCCGTCGGGTGTCTCCAGGGGTCAAGGCGCTCGTTGTTCCCGGGTCCCAAGCAGTGAAGCGCCAGGCGGAAGCCGAGGGACTGGATCGCATCTTCAAGGATGCGGGAGCGGAATGGCGGGAGGCCGGTTGTTCGATGTGCCTGGCCATGAATGGCGATCGGCTCGCTCCGGGTCAGTACTCGGTCAGCACCAGTAATAGGAACTTCGAGGGCCGGCAGGGCCAGGGGGGAAGAACGTTCCTCGCGAGCCCGCTCACCGCCGCCGCCTCCGCGATTGAAGGGCGCATTGCCGATGCGCGGGAGTACATCTCATGAATCAGCCCCTTCGGCGCATTGAGTCCACGCTCGTGTTTCTCCCCGCGGAGAACATCGACACGGACCAGATCTGTCCCGCACGCTTTCTCACCACCACGTCGCGCAACGGCTTCGCCCAGGCTTTGTTCGCCGACTGGAGATTCAACCAAGAAGGCGAGCCGCGCCCCGAGTTTCCTCTGAACCGGAAGGAGGCGATCGGAGCGCGCATTCTGGTGGCTGGGCGCAACTTCGGCTGCGGCAGTTCGCGCGAGCATGCGGTGTGGGCCCTGCGGGACAACGGCATTCAGGCGGTGATCGCACCTTCACTGGCCGACATCTTCAAGCGCAACGCCTTGAAGAACGGCGTCGTCCCTGTCACCGTCGACGACGCGAGTCACGCCGCTCTCATCGCCTTCGAGAAGAGTCGGATCGTGGCCGTCGTCGACCTCGAACGTCTGTCTGTGGCCTG
Organism: Vicinamibacteria bacterium; assembly: GCA_016650185.1. Taxonomy (GTDB): domain Bacteria; phylum Acidobacteriota; class Vicinamibacteria; order Fen-336; family JAGNNV01; genus JAGNNV01. The sequence continues at coordinate 3,911 of JAENWE010000509.1, forward strand.
GCCCGGGGGCGAGGCCAGGTTCGCGATCGAGCCCTTCGAGCGCCATTGCTTGCTCGAGGGGGTCGACGAACTGGGCTTCCTTCTCGGGCAGGACGCCGCGATCGCCGCGTACGAAAAAATCGACCCTAGAGACTGAGCGCGACGCCGTTCCCGAGTCTGCAGGGGCGTCCGGCTGATAATGGGGTGACCCTCGCATGGAGAAACCCTCGCCCCGCCGGCCCTTGACCCTCAAGGACGTTCG
>JAENWE010000510.1 GCA_016650185.1 Vicinamibacteria bacterium
CCGAAAGCGCTCCGAAGCCCGCCGCTTTGAGCATCCGCTCGACTTAGTCGGTGGGGCGAACTGAGGTGGCGCCGGACGCGGATGAAGCGCGAAGGCTAGCGGGTTCGCCGAATCGGCACAGCCGCTGCAGCCGCCGCAAAACGTTGCCCACAGCAGCAGACAGCGCATGCCGATCCGCGAGTACCCCCGGCGAGAAGCCCTGTCGGGTGGGCTAGGTGGAAGACCCTTTCGGGCTCATCTTCGAGATCTACTCGCACAGCTTTGGACTGACATACTGCCAAGGGCGTACCGCGAAACCGCCGACCCACGTCCATGAGCCTTCGGAGGACACCGACCCATGACTCAATCCGTCACCGTCAACCGCCAGATGGTTCTGGCCGAGCGTCCTGAGGGCGAACCCGACGACCACACCCTCCGCCTGGAGACCGGTGATCTACCGTCTCCCGGCAAGGGACAGATGCTGCTGCGCAACGAGTACCTTTCACTGGACCCCTACATGCGTGGCCGCATGAGCGACGCACCCTCCTACGCCGAACCTGTCGCGTTGGGCGGCGTCATGGTGGGCGGTACCGTTTCGCAGGTCGTCACCTCACAGGTCGATGGATTCGTCGACGGCGACTGGGTCGTCGCATTCGGCGGCTGGCAGGACTACGCACTGTCGGATGGCAAGGGTGTCATCAAGCTGGGCAAGGATCCGGAGAACCCATCCTGGTCGCTTGGAGTTCTCGGTATGCCGGGCCTGACCGCCTGGGCGGGCCTCACCCGGATCGGGCAGCCCAAAGCGGGTGAAACGCTCGTGGTCGCAGGGGCCAGCGGACCGGTCGGCGCGACGGTCGGCCAGGTGGGCAAAATCCTGGACTGTCGCGTCGTGGGTATCGCCGGGGGAGCGAAGAAGTGTGCGCACGTCGTCGACATCTTGGGCTTCGACGCCTGCATCGACTACAAGGCCGACGGTTTTCGAGATGCGCTCAAAGGAGCGGTGTCAGACGGCATCGACATCTACTTCGAGAACGTCGGCGGCGCCGTGTTCGACGCGGTTCTGCCGCTGCTGAACCCGTCGGCCCGGATCCCCCTCTGCGGCCTGATCTCGCAATACAACGCCACATCGCTGCCGGACGGGCCGGACCGGATGAGCTACCTCATGGGGGAGATCCTGCGCCGGCGGATCACGATGCGCGGCTTCATCGTGTTCGACGACTTCGGCCACCTCTACCCGGAGTTCGCCGCTCAGATGGCGACATGGGTCAAAGAAGGCAGGATCTCGTACCGCGAGGAAGTGATCACGGGGCTGGAACGAGCGCCCGCCGCGTTCGTCGGCCTGCTGCGAGGCGAGGCGTTCGGCAAGCGTGTCATTCACCTCGACGACTAGGAGGGCGTCTTTGTAGCGGGCACATAGGCGCCGAACGAGGCCGGGCCTTGTTCGACGACAACGAGCCCGAATCGGTGGCGTTTCGGATCCGTCGAGCTTGGCCTGTTCTGTGTGGCAGCGCACGGATCTGGCCGGACGCGGCGTGCCAGGATCACGTAGCGGCCTGGGGCGCTTGTGCCCTGATCCACCGCAGCCCCGGAGGGACCTACATGGGTCAGGTGCGCAACGTCGCCGTCCTCGTCGGCAGTCTTCGCAAGGAATCCTTGAACCGGAAGATGGCGCACGCGCTGGCCGCACTCGCCCCTGCTTCCCTCAAGTTCGAGATCGTCGAGATCGGCGAGCTCTCTCAGTACAACCAGGACCTCGACGCAGCGCCTCCACCGACCTGGATCTCCTTTCGGGAGAAGATCAAAGCGAAGGACGCCGTCCTGTTCGTGACCCCCGAGTACAACCGCTCCGTGCCTGGCGTCTTGAAGAACGCGATTGACATCGGTTCCAGGCCTTACGGACACAGCGCCTGGAGCGGAAAGCCGGGGGCGGTGGTCAGCGTGTCTCCCGGAGCCATCGGCGGTTTCGGCGCGAACCACCACCTGCGGCAGTGCCTCGTCTTCCTGGATGTCCCAACCATGGCCCAACCCGAGCTCTATATCGGGAATGCGGCCGACCTGTTCGATGCGGAGGGCAAGGTCAAGAGCGAAGCGACTCGCGGGCTGCTCCAGAAGTTCGCCGACGCCTTCGCGGCGTGGATCGAGGCGAACGTCCCGAAGGACTGACGCTCGGGGCGGCACGCCGAATGAAGTCGATTCTCAAGGACGCCGTTCAATGCCCCTCCCGTGGCTGGATGCGGAGTCTGTATGCCAGCGCACGCAGTTCGGCCTGGGGATTGGACATGGTTCGCTACCGCACAGACCCTCGAAAAGGGAATTCGTAACCTGGGCGGGCGTTGCTGACGGGACGTCAAAAGGGTGACTCAAACTCGAGGAGTGTCCAGCAAACATGAAACAGGGATCACGCAAATTCGGTCTTGGGCTGCTGGTGTCACTTGCCGCCCTGGCGGGCGTTCAGGGAGTCGGATACGCCCAGCAGGCCGGGACCAAGGCCACGAGCTATGCGCCCGTCGATATCAAGGAGACCTTCGCCGCCATCATGGCGCGCATGACGGCAGCGAAAGCAGCCGTGATGAAGCGGCAGATGGATCTGCTGGCGGAGCGCTACGACCTGAGCGATCGGCCGGCTCAGGGCGTGATGATGTCCCGAGGGAAGGCCATCCAGGAGGGCGTCCGGGTGAAGCTCGCCTCAGGGATGACCTGGGACAGGCTGGCGGCCATGGAGCCCGATGAGATCCGGGAAAAGGACCTGCTTCCGGCCGGATTCTTTCCCCTTCCTCACCCCAATCACCCGGAAGGCGGCATGACCTTCCCGAAGTTTCATATCGACGAGATCAAGAAACAGGAGGGCCGCGACCTGACCCGCTTCGACTTGGATTTCGATCTGCCGGACCGCTTCCTTCCGGAGTTCCCAGCACCGATCTACCTGACCACACGGCCGGACCTCGGCGACGTCTCCCATGGAAAGCTGGTGACGATCGACAACTACTACGAGCTGTTCGACGGGGTCTTGAACCCCAAA
>JAENWE010000511.1 GCA_016650185.1 Vicinamibacteria bacterium
ACCTTGCGCCATAAGGACGCTGCGGGCGCCGAGCAGTCGCTCGACGTCCCGCTCACCATCGCCGACTGGGCGGCTACCGAGGATCGGTTCAAGGAACACTTCGCCGAACTGTCGGCCGATCAGGGTGACGAGGCCGTGCCCTTCGATCAGATCGTCCGAATGTCTGGTGACGAGCGCGAGGGGAAGACGGCTTTCATTCACGCGGTCGGTCCGGATCGCCGCCTGCGCCGCCTCCGGGTCGCGCCGGAGATCGCCGACCTGGCCGACGACCGGCTGCGGTTCTGGTCGCAATTGCGCGAGCTCGCCGGGCTCCAGGTCTCGGACGCGGCGCGCCTCACGGTGTCGGGCGCCTTGCAGGCCGAGTTCGAGGCGAAGGTCGTGGCCCTGCGCGCCGAGTACGAAGCCCGGATCGCCGAACTCAAGCGCGAGTATCCGAAGCAGATCGCGCGGCGGCTGGCCGAGGGGCTGATCAAACATGGTGGCGGCGGGGCCTTGTCCGATCTGCTCGCCACTCTCCCCGCGGCCGGGCCATCTTCCGAGAGCAAGGCGGGGTCTGCGCCCAAAGCGGCAAGCGCACCCCCCCCGCCCGCGCCCGCGGCATCGACCGCACCGCCGGCGGGGCCGGCCGAGGCCCAAAAATCCCAGGAAGTCGAAGCGGCACCGGCCAAGCCCACGGCGGAGGAAGGCAACGACGAGCCGCTCGTCCTCGAGGCCTACATCGACTCGGCGCGCTGCACCACCTGCAACGAGTGCACCAACCTGAACAAGATGATGTTCGTGTACAACTCGGCCAAGCAGGCGGAAATCAAGGATGCGGCGGCGGGCACGTTCCAGCAGATCGTGCTCGCGGCCGAGCGTTGCCCGGTGTCGATCATCCATCCCGGGACGCCGCTGAACCCGAACGAGAAAGATCTCGAGAAGTGGGTGAAGCGGGCGGAGAAATTCAACTGATGGGTTTCTTCGGAGACTTCGCCCACGGCATCCACCCGCCGGAGGAGAAGGCCCTCACGCGCGCCCTCCCCATAAGGCGCATGCCGTATCCCGACGAACTCGTCCTGCCTCTGCGCCAACACGCAGGCAAGGAGGCGAAGCTGTGCGTGAAGGTGGGGGATCGCGTGGAGCGCGGCGACGCCATTGGTCTCGCCGACGGCTTCATGTCCGTGCCCATTCACGCCTCGGCCGCGGGCACCGTGACCGTGATCGACTGGTGGCCTCATCCAGATGGCTCCATGGCCCAGGCGGTGCATCTCGCGGTGGACAAGTATGCGCCGCAGGTGCCGCGCCCTCGCCTGGTGCCGAAGTGGCAAGGTCTCGCCGTTGATCAGGTGGTGAAGGCAGTGCAGGATGCCGGAGTAGTGGGCCTCGGCGGCGCGGCTTTCCCCACTCACGTCAAGCTGGTGCCGCCCAAGGGCTCGATCGTCAACACCCTCATTATCAACGGAGCGGAATGCGAGCCGTATCTGACCTCGGATCACCGCACCATGGTGGAGTATCCCGAACGCGTGCACTTCGGTTGCCGCGTCATGATGCAGACCCTCGGCGTCATGAGGGCGGTCATCGGGGTCGAGCGCAATAAGCCTGACGCCATCGCGGCTTTGGAGAGGACTCGGCCCCCGGATCTCGACATCAGGATCCTTCCCCTGACCGTGAAATATCCGCAGGGCGCCGAGAAGATGCTCATCAAGGCGGTGACCGGCGTCGAGGTACCCTCGGGCAAGCTTCCGGTCGCGGTGGGGGTGGTGGTTCAGAACGTGGGCTCGCTGGCCGCCATCGCCGAGGTGTTCGACACGGGCATGCCCCTCATCGAACGCATCGTCACCGTGACCGGTCACGGCCTGAGGCGTCCGGCCAACCTCATCGTGCCGGTGGGAACCCGGCTGCGCGACCTGCTCGCCTACTGCGACGGCGTCACGAATGATGCCGCGGAGGTCATTCTCGGCGGGCCCATGATGGGCATGTCCCAGGCGAACCTTGACGCGCCCGTGATCAAGGGCACCACCGGGGTGGTGGTGCTGGCCGCGCACGAGACCCGCGGTGACACCGTCTATCCGTGTATCCACTGCGGGCGCTGCCTCGATGCGTGCCCGGTCTTTCTGAATCCCTCGCTCCTCGGCGACTTCGCCCGGGTCCAGCGTTACCCGGAAATGGCCGACCATCATCTGTCCGACTGCATGCTCTGCGGGGCGTGCTCGTACGTCTGCCCCTCGAACATTCCGCTGTCGCAGCTCTTCCAGGCCGGCAAAGCCGCGCTGCGTCGCGTCCCGCCTCCGGCGGCGGCATGAGCGCCGATCCGCTCGTCGTCACCGCGTCGCCCCACATCAAGGCCGCGGACACGACGCCGAGGATCATGTGGCACGTGGTGGTGAGTCTCGTGCCCGTCATCGTGGCCTCGGCCTGGTTCTTCGGGATCAGCGCCCTGCTCGTCATCGCCGCCGCCACCCTCGGCGCCCTCATCACCGAACAACTCACGGGAAGGCCTCATGCGCTCCGCGACGGGTCGGCCACCATCACCGGACTGCTGCTCGGCCTGTGCCTGCCCTCCGGCTTCCCGCTGTGGATGGCCTTCTTGGGCGGCGCTTTCGGCATCGGCTTCGGCAAGACAGTGTGGGGCGGCCTGGGTCAGAACGCGTTCAACCCAGCACTAGTGGGGCGGGCGTTCCTGCAGGCCGCCTTTCCGGTGGCCATCACCACCTGGCCGAAACCCGGCGGGTCGTTTTGGACCCTCAGCGGCGATCTGTTCGCCCTGCCGTTCATGCATCCGGTCACGGATGCGGTCACCGCCGCGACCCCGCTTGGCCTGTGGAAGTTCGAGAAGCAGGTGACGCCGCTCAACGATCTCGTGCTCGGGACCACCGGCGGATCGGTAGGTGAGACCGCGGCACTCCTGATCCTCGCCGGCGGCGTGTACCTCGCCATCATGGGCTGTCTCAACTGGCGCGCGCCGGTGGCGATCGTTCTCACCGTGGGCGCTTTCAGCGGGGTCATGCA
>JAENWE010000512.1 GCA_016650185.1 Vicinamibacteria bacterium
CAGCTGGCCATCGCCCTGGGCGGCATGGCCGTGGCGCTGGTGATCGCAATCCGCTCCCTTCCGGGCAACATGACCATGCTCGAAGCGGCCGGCGTGGCCGGGCGCATGGGGCGGCTCAACGCCATCGACTTCACGTTCGATCTGACCAATCGCTACAACTTCTGGTCGGGGCTCATCGGCGGGCTCTTCATCGCGCTGTCGTACTTCGGCACCGATCAGTCGCAGGTGCAACGCTACCTCACCGGCCAGACCGTGGGGCAGAGCCGCCTGGGCCTCCTGTTCAACGGCATGGTGAAGGTGCCGATGCAGTTCTTCATCCTGTTTGTCGGCGCAATGGTGTTCGTCTTCTACCAGTTCGTCGCGCCACCGCTCTCCTTCAATCCGGTGCAGCGCGCCAACATCGCCACCAGCATCTACGCAAACGACTACGCACGGCTCGAGGAGCAGCACCGGCAGACATTCAACGAGAAGCGCAAGCATGTCACTGGTCTCGTCGGCGCCATGCGCGCCAATGACGACGCGCGCGCAGCGACGGAGACGGTGGTGATCCGCCAGTTGCAGGCGCGGGAGAGCGGTACCCGCAAAGCGGCGGCGGAACTGGTCCGAAAACACGATCCGCTCGCGGACACGAGCGACACGAACTTCGTCTTCCTGAGCTTCGTCATCCACAACCTGCCGGTCGGCCTGGTGGGCCTGGTGATGGCGGCGATCTTCTGCGCGGCGATGTCCGCAACGTCGTCGGGATTGAACTCGCTCGCCTCGACGACCGTCGTCGACATCTACAAGCGTTTCATCGCCACCGAGCAGACCGATCTCAATTACGTTCGGGTATCCAAACTGCTGACCATTTTCTGGGGGGTGTTCGCGATCGGCTTCGCGTTCTTCGCCGGCCGTCTCGGCTCCCTCATCGAAGCCGTGAATATCCTCGGATCGCTCTTCTACGGAACGATCCTGGGGATCTTCCTGCTCGCGTTCTACTTCCCGCGCGTCGGCGGGCGCGCCGCATTCCTCGGCGCCATCGTCGGAGAGGCAGCCGTCGTCTACTGCTGGCTCTTCACGAAAATAGCCTATCTCTGGTGGACGGTGGTGGGATGCGTGGTGGGTGTGGTGGCCGCGCTGCTGATTCAGGCGCTGATGCCAGGAGAGAAAAAGTGGAGCGCCGCCGAGGACAGCGGCGCTCCAACCGTTTTGTAGGTCGTTTCGTAGCTACTTGCGCCAGGCGTCGGACTGAAGCCGGATCGAATCCGCGAAATCCTTCTGCTCAGGCGAGGCCGCGGCGATGGCCTGCTCGGCGGTGCGGAGTGCATCGGCCTTCTTGCCCTGCTTATTGAGCATGCGCGCCTTCAGCCAGAGCGTCCCGGTGTTTTCCTTCTCCTTCAGCGCCATGTCCAGCCAGCGCTGCGCCTCTGCCATGCGATCGTTGTTGAACGCAAAGTCGGCGGCGCGAAGCGGCGTCTGCCAGCGCTGATCCGCGGCGCCGGTGATGGCCTTGTCGGCAGCCACGAGAGCACGGGCCGTGGACTGCGTGTCGACCGTGAACGGGACGGCGGTATCCGCCCAGCGCAGGACGATCTTGGCGGTGTCGGTGGACATCTCCGGGATCGAAAAGCTCATCCACTCGCGGAACTCGGCGCGCTCCGGCTTGGCTGTCACGCGAAGAGCGTCCTTGGCCTTGTCGTAGCTGTAGCTCCCCCACTGGCTAGCCACGCTGTTGAAAATGATCGTCCAGTTTTCGCGGCCCGGAATCGTGTGCAGGCTGTACAGCCCCTTGGCCAGCTTCTGCCCGTTGACCAGAACGTCCTCGCTGAACTGGATCGTGGTCGCTTCGTTCGCGCCGGTGCGCCAGACTGCGTCGTAGGGAACGAGAGCGCCCCAGATCTGCCGGTTCTTCACGCCCGGGCGGGCGTAATTGATGGTGATCTCGGTCGTGCCGACGTTCTGCATGAGGCTCGCTTTCGGGCTCGGCCGCGGGAGATTGAGCTGCTGCGCCTGGGTCGCAGCAGCTACGAGCAGCATGATCGTGAAAATGGCAAATTTCCGCATTTCTAGTTCCTCCAAAGTTGTTTGTGCAGGCGGGGTTTTATCATGGGGAGAGTCCTCAGGGCTCAGGGCTCAGGCCTCAGGCCCCCACCCGGGGGTGTGCGGAGGCCTACTGAGCCCCGAGCCCCGAGCCCTGAGCCCCGGTTCA
>JAENWE010000513.1 GCA_016650185.1 Vicinamibacteria bacterium
GGGCGCGGGCGCGGTCCTGCGGGGTCTCGACAATCGCACTCTGGTTCCGGCGGAGGTCATCGACCGAATCACCGGTCTCGCGCGCGAGAACAAGATCCCGCTCCAGATCGGCGTCACCGGCGGCGGCACCGACGCCTCCCCGTTCAGCGCCAAAGGCGCCATCGACGTCGGCCTGTCGTGGCCGGGGCGCTACTCCCACTCCCCGGTTGAGGTCATGGATCGTCGCGACCTCGAATCGCTCACCCGCCTCATCGTCGTTCTGGCCCTGACCTACTGAGCGTCGACCCCGCGGGCCGGTTCAGGCGTCTAGCTTCTTCTTCAGTTCCACGAGGAGATTGAGAGCCTCGATCGGAGTGAGGGCATTGACGTCGGTCTTGCGAAGGTCGTCGGCCACCACATCGGAAACGGGGGCGAACAGAGAGAGTTGTCGTTCCTTGGGCGCGCCCATGATCCCGGTTCGCGCGAGCTTCGGCCGGCCTTCCGAATCGAACTCCGTCTGTTCGAGATTTTTGAGGATCTCTCGCGCGCGCCTGACCACCGGGGACGGCAGTCCCGAGAGTTTCGCCACCTGGATACCGAAGGATCGATCCGATCCGCCCGGTTCCACCCTTCGGAGGAACAAGATCTCATCCTTCCATTCGCGAGCGGTGACGTGCAGATTCGACACCGTGGGTCGATCCACGGCCAGATCCACGAGTTCATGATAATGAGTGGCAAACAGAGTGCGCGGACAATGGGGGCCGCGTTCGGCCAGGTGCTCAGCCACTGCCCAGGCGATGGAGAGGCCGTCGAAGGTTGCCGTGCCCCGGCCGATTTCGTCGAGCAGGAGAAGGCTGCGCTCGGTGGCGTGGCGCAGAATGTAGGCGGTCTCCTGCATCTCCACCATGAAGGTGGATTGGCCGCGAAGCAGGTAGTCGGAGGCGCCGACGCGGGTAAAGAGCCGGTCGCAAACCGTCATCTTCGCTTCGAGAGCGGGCACGAAACTTCCCATCTGGGCCATGACCACCATGAGGCCGGTCTGGCGAAGAAAGGTGGACTTACCGCCCATGTTGGGACCGGTCACGATAAAGAGCCGAGGGGACTCATGGGCCACCCCGAAAACCAGGTCATTGGCCACGAAGGGGTTCTCGGTGGAGGATTCCACCACCGGATGACGGCCGTCCCGATAGACGAGTTCCCCCTCGGAGGACAGCCGGGGCTTCACGTAGTTGAGGCGCTCGGCGGCTTCCGCGAGCGAGGCAATGACGTCGATCACGGCGATGGCCCGCGACGTGGCCTGAAGAGCCTTCACGTGGGTAAGCGCCTCCTCGACCAGCGCTCCGAAGATCTCCTTCTCCCGCTCCAGCAGCCTCTCTTCGGCCCTCAGCACCTTTTCCTCGAAGTCTTTCAGCTCCGGGGTCACGAAGCGCTCACCGGACACCACGGTCTGGCGACGGATGTAGTCCTCGGGCACCAGGTGGAGGTTCGGCTTGGTGATCTCTATGTAGTAACCGAAGACGCGGTTGTAACGCACCTTGAGGGACGAGATCCCGGTGCGCTCCCGTTCGTGGGATTCGATCCGAGCAATCGCCTCCTTGCCCCCGGTATGCAGGCTGCGAAGCTCGTCGACCTGCGGATCGATGCCGGACCGGACGAGGTCGGCCTCACCCACGGCGGCCGGCGGTGAATCGACCAGGGTGCCCAGGATCCTGTCGGCCAGTTTCTCGTGGGGATCAAGAGCCTTGATCTGCCCTCGCAGAAGAGGCGCGTTCAAGTCGGCGCCGGCGCTCATGGTAGCGGCCACGCCTCGCAGCGAGGTGGCGAGGGTGGCGAGGTCCCGGGGGTTCGCACGGCCAAAGGTCAGCTTCGCCACCAGCCGATCGAGGTCCCGTATTCTGGCCAGGGCATCCTCGATATCGCTGCGGGTGCGGGTTCGGAAGGCCAACTCTTCAACCGCGTCCAGTCGATCCTGAATAGGCTCGCGCCGGGACAGCGGCCGAAGGATCCAGTCGCGAAGCAACCGTCCTCCCATCGGAGAGTGGGTCTGGTCGAGCACCGAGAGCAGAGTCCCCCGAGCCGAACCGTCCACGAGGTTCTCCACCAGCTCGAGGTTGCGGCGGGTCGATTCGTCGAGGATGAGCACGTCACCATCATCCCGATGGGTCAGCGCGGTGACGTGGGATAACTCCCGCTTCTGGGTGGACTTCAAATAGAGGAGAAGGGCGCCCGCAGCCGTCGCGGCCTCCGGCGTGCGCTCGCAGCCCATGGCCTCCAAATTGATGACGCCGAAGTGACGAAGAAGTTCCTCGCGCGCTCGCCTTGAGTCGAATTCGGAGTCGAGCTCAAACACCGACGCGCCGATCTTCGACGCCTCGAAATCCGCCGGACGGGCCACCCCCTCGGGCCAGAGAAGTTCGCGCGGACCGATGGCTAGAAGGTCATCAAAGAAGGCTTCCACTCTGCCTTCGCCCCGACGCTCGAAGACAAAGAATTCGCCCGAGACCGGATCGATCACAGCCGCGCCCAGGGCCGAGCGCCCCGGATAGCAGGCGGCGATCCGAGATGCCTGAGCGAGAGGCGTTTCGTCATCGATGAATGTCCCCGGGGTCACCACTCGCGACACGCCCCGCTTCACCACACCCTTGGCGTTTTTCGGATCCTCCAGCTGCTCGCCAATGGCCACCCGGTGGCCCTTCTCCACCAGCGCGCGCACGTACGCATCCAGGGCGCGAACGGGGACACCGCACATGGGAATGGGTTCGCCCTCCTGATTCTTGGCCCTCGAGGTGAGGGCTATGTCGAGGAGAGGTGCTGCGAGTGTCGCATCTTCAAAGAAGAGCTCGTAGAAGTCGCCCATGCGGAAGAAGAGCAGGGCGCCCGGATGCTCTGCCTTCATGCGGTGATACTGCTGCATGGCGGGGGTGGGCGTCACGGACATGAGTGGAGTCTGTCAGTATAAGCTCCGTCTCTTCAGTGCCTTCCCTCAGCGTGGCGCCACAAACCCCTCTTATCCTTGCCCTCGACACCTCGTCGAATCGGGGGAGTGTGGCGCTCGCGCAGGGAGCACAGATCCTGAAGGCTCTTTCCTTCGAAGGAGACCATAGCCACTCCCAGAGGCTGTTACCCGCCATCGAGTCGGTTTTTGAAGACGCCCAGCGCCAGATCGGCGAGGTGGACCTCTTCGCCGTGGTGATCGGACCGGGCTCATTCACGGGCCTCAGAGTGTCCCTGGCCTGCGTTCGGGGGCTGGCAGGCACAAAGCCCTGTTTTGGCGCCCTGGCCCCGGACGTCGCCGCCTGGGCTGGTCGAGGACGCGGCGCGACCCTCCTGGCCCTCACCGATCTCTTTCATGGAGAAGTCTTTGGCGGGGTCTACAACGACCTGGGCGCCCTGATAACAAACCACGTGTCTGGAGCCCTGAGTTCTGTGATTCCCGCGCTGCAGGACTCCATTACGATAGGGGCGATGGCGGTGGGCTCGGCGACGGTCAAGCATCGAGCCGACCTCGAGTCGCTTTGTCTTGGGATCAACTTCCTCGACCTCCCCGAGGGCCTCGCCCCTCATCTCGCCTCCCTGGCCTCGGCCCGAGCCACGGAGGGCGCCACCTGCGGCGCTTCGGACCTCCTGCCCTTCTACTTGAGAGACCCGTTGACGCGTGGGCTGCTCAGCCCAAGCCCCAGGAGAAGTTGAGATCAGTGTCCGTGAAGCCTGGGGGTGACCTGGTTTTTGGCCCGGCCCACGCGGATGACGTTGACGCTCTGGTCGCGATCGACGCCGACTCTCCGAGGCCCTGGACGGCGCAGGCGTTCTCTACAGAACTTGAAGTCGAGACGCCGGCGCTCTTTGTGCTGAGAGAGAGCGCGCAGGCCGTCGCTTTCGTCGTCGCCCGCATCCATGGTCCCGAGATGGACATCGTGAATTTCGCGGTTGCTCCCGTCTATCGGCGTCACGGATTGGGCCGACGGCTCTTGAGGTCTTTTCTCGACCACGCCGCCGCGTCCGGCGTGGAAGCCGCTTTCCTGGAGGTTCGCGAGGGCAATGTGGAGGCGCGCGCGCTCTATGGAAGCGCCGGTTTCACCGAGACCCAGAGACGGCGCGGGTTCTACGAGGGTCCCCAGGAGGACGCCCTGCTGCTGCGTCTCCAAATGAGCCCCATGATCGGTTGAAAGGGCCGAGAAACGCGTGCTAGGGTCAAAGTGCTGAAGTCGCCTCCCACCTTTACGGGGAGCAGATCTTCTTTCTTCTTCGAACGCTATGGAGGTCTCACGATGACGTCACACAACGGCGTGACTCAGGAGTCGCTGCTTGCAAGCAACGAGGAATACCGGAAGCTCCACCAGGAGCATGTCGAACTCGAGAATCGTCTCAAGGTTCTCTCCGAGACGAGCGTGCTCACGGACGCGGAGCAACTCGAGGAATCGAAGCTCAAGAAACTCAAACTCGCCGGCCGAGACCGCATGGAAGAAATCACGCGCGCCGCGCACTGATTCTCACCAAGGAACCCTTCAAGGGCATTGCCGTGGGCGCGACACTCGCGCTTCGGCGATTCTTGTCGTTTCAAAACCAAAGGACAGCTCGCCTTGAAGATCGCCCCTGAAGGCCTTCCGTTCATCGCCATTGCTGCGGGAATCGCCTTGCTCAGCGCCTACTTTTCCTGGCGCGCGTTTGGTGTACTGCTGGTTCTGGCCGTCTTCGTGACCGCGTTCTTTCGGGATCCGGCTCGAGACGTTCCGCAAGGCGCCGGCCTCGTGGTTTCTCCCGCCGATGGGAAAGTGGTCCTCATCGTCCCCACTCCTCCCGGTCATGCCGCCGGGGAGGGCGCCACCCAGATCTCCATCTTTCTCTCGGTGTTCGACGTCCACATCAACCGCGCTCCCATCGCTGGCACCATTACCGACGTGGTCTACAACAAGGGTGAGTTCCTGCCCGCCTTCGACGACAAGGCCTCGCTCCGCAACGAGCAGAATCGGGCCTTCATCTCGGGCCCCGAGGGCCGGGTCGGATTCACTCAGATCGCCGGTCTCATCGCCCGTCGCATCGTCTTTCGGAAGAAGGTGGGCGACGTGGTGACCCGGGGCGAGCAGGTCGGCCTGATACGGTTCGGCTCCCGCACCGATGTGTTCCTCCCGAAGGGTTCAACCTTGAACGTGAAGGTCGGCGACAGGGTCAGGGGCGGAAGCTCCGTGATCGCGCATCTGCCGGCTCCGGTCAAGGTCCCCGCATCATGAACCTCACCGACCGACTCCAGAAAAAGCCCGGCCTGAAGCGGGGGGCCGCGATTCTCCCGAGCCTGTTCACCATCGGCAACCTGTTTCTTGGTTTTTCCGCCATCATCCACGCGTTGCGCTATGACTTCGAAACTGCGGGTCAGCTGATCGTAGCTGCAGTGATCTTCGACATGCTGGATGGCCGGATCGCCAGGATGACCGGCACCACCTCTGAGTTCGGAGCGCAACTCGACAGCCTGTCGGATATCGTGTCGTTCGGCGTGGCTCCCGCCCTTATCGCCTACCAGTGGGGGCTCGCCACCCTCCACCGATCGTTCCTGGCCGCCTTCTTCTTCGTCATGTGCGCGGCCATCCGGCTCGCCCGCTTCAACGTGCAGAGAAAAGTGGTGGACGGCCGCTACTTTGTCGGCCTGCCTTCGCCCGCCGCCGCGGGGTTCGTGATCTCCATCATCTATTTTCACCCTGAGCCTCTGAACGATCGGGTGGGCGCCGCCTTCACCATGACTCTCCTCGTCATCGGGGCTTTTCTAATGGTCAGCACGCTGCGATATTGGTCATTCAAGACCCTTGACCTGCGAAGCCGCCGAAGTTATTTCGCCATGGTGGGCATCGCGGCCCTGCTCGCCCTGGTGGCGACCGAACCCGCGTGGGCGCTGCTCGCCTGGTCTTGCGGGTATACGGCCTCGGGACCGGTGGCGTTCGTGATTGGACTGTTGCGACGCAAGGGGGACGGGGGCCACGCGCCCGGCGCCGACGCTCCTCCGGCCGAGCCCGTGGGCGTGAGCGCCGCCTCCTGACCGCGCCGCCGCCCCCGATCCACGGACGCCCGGTGATCGGCGTGGGCGCGGTGGTTTTCAATGAGAGAGACGAGGTCCTTCTCATCAAGCGCGGGAAGCCCCCTCACTACGGCCGTTGGATGATTCCGGGCGGCGCCCTCGAATGGGGGGAAACCCTGCAAGCCGCCACGGTGCGCGAGGTTCGTGAGGAAACGGGCATCGATGTCGAGATCGAAGTGTTCGTCGAACTCATCGAGGCCATCACTCCGGGCCCCGGCGGCTACCACTTCGTGATCATAGACTACGCCGCTCACGCGATCGGGGGCACGCTCAAGGCCGATTCGGACGCGTTGGACGCGGCCTGGGTCGAGAAGGACTCGCTTTCAGAGCGCGATCTGAGCGACGAACTTCTTGCCGTGATCGAGAAAGCCCGGCGGGTCACTCGCCGACTGACCTGAAGCGGCTTCGACCATGGCATTCGGAACGTTACTTGCTGAAATCGATCACGAGGCCTTCTTCGCAGAAATCAAACTGCGCCGGCTCGGACTCGTCGCCGTCGGCCCACACCGCCTTGAAGTACCACTCGCAGCCGGCGCTGTTGGTCGACTCGGCCCAGGCCAGTTCAACGGTGGCGTTGGCGCCGATGCCCTTTCCGATGTCGAAGGCAGCCTATTTTTTCCCGTTCTCCGAAACCAGAATCTGCTTGATGGCCACTCTGGTGTTGTTATGAACCTTGAACTTGTAGTCCTCCAGTTCCCGTGAGGGTTCGCTGGGCGCCTCAATGACCCGTGCCCTTTGGGATGATGCAGGCGCATGACCCGCGATCCAGACAAGCGTCGGCGCCTCGCCGCGGCGAACTTCGGCCGGCTGGCCCTTCTGGCGGGCGGCTGCGTGGCCGCGCTCGTTTTGGCCGAAGTAATTGTTCGGGCGCTCAGTGTGGCTCCCGAGGTTGTCGTGGTGGCCCAAGGCCGGTATCGCGTATCCGCCAACCCCTCGATAGGTTACGAGCCGATTCCCGGCCTGATGTATGACGGCGAGCCTCTCACGAACTACGACTACCGCTCAGAGGAAACGAATTCGCTGGGTTATCGGGACCGCGAGCGCCAACTGGCGCGAGCGCCGGGGGTCCTTCGGGTCGTTGTGCTGGGCGATAGCGTGGCCATGGGTCTTTGGATCGATAAGCGTGAAGACACCTTCCCGGCGAAGCTGGAGACGTATCTCAACCGGCAGGGCCGCCCGGCGGAGGTCCTGAATTTCGGCGTGGTGGGGTACAACACGCTCCAGGAAGTTGCCACGCTTGAAGAGCGAGGCCTGGCATTTGGTCCTGACGTTGTGCTTGTCGAATACTGCCTCAACGACCGGCAGCGCGATGACGGGAACATGCTGGGCAGGCTCGTGGCCGCGGAAAAGGGCGAGCGGAGCTTGAGCGCCGCGCGTCTCAGCCGCTTCATGGCGTGGAGCGCCCTTTACCGGTTCTTCCGATTCCGCGTGATGGCTGGTTTCGCAGGGACTTATCGCGATACTCTGGAGGTGGAATCGCAACGCCTTCAACATGACACCGTCACCGAGGCGCTGGCGACACTCGGATCTCTTGCTCGAGCCCACCGATTCAAGGTGCTCCTCGTGGTCTTCCCGGACTTCTCAGACCTGCATCAGTACCGGTTCGGTGAGGAACACCAAACGCTTCGCCTGCTTTCCGCGAGCGAGGGGTTCACGCACCTCGATCTCCTTCGTCCCATGAGGCAGTGCGAGGCCCGAGGCATGGGACAGTCGGTGGCGTTGGACCGCTACCATCCAACCGCCTACGGGAATGACTGCGCGGCCCGTGCCATGGCCGCGGCGGTCGCTTCCATGAAGTAGGCGGAAATCTCGCTGGGCGCCCGCAGCCCCGGAGGTGATGCGCAGCGAAGGCCGGCCGGCCACGACCGAGGGTCTGCAGAGGCGCAGGTCGCGTCGGGTTTCGGCGGAGCGGCCCTTCAGAAGCTGCCGGCTCACTGCCGGTCGCCGAAGAGCCCGAACACCAGAGTGGTGTTTCCTACCTTGATCTGGTCTCCGTTGCGGAGCTCGACCCGAGCCTGTTCGACTCCGTTCACCCACGTCTTGTTGGTGGACCCGAGGTCAGACAGCAGATAGGAATTGCCGAGTTTCTCGATGACGCAATGCTTGCAGCGGGCCATCTGATCGTGCCGTTCCGTCCTCCAGGTACACTGCCCAGGCCATGATCTCGCCACCAGCCTCAAGACTCGATTTCGACAAAGCTGACTATGGCGGCGACCCCGCCGGAGTCAGATGCGCCTCCTGTCCTGTGGAGATCAAAGACCGCTACTTCGAGGTCAACGGAGCGACGGTCTGCACGAATTGTCGCGGCCTGATCGCCAACCTGGAGGGCGCGGAGGGTGGCCTGAGACGGTTCATCAAGGCCACGGCCCTCGGACTGGCGGGCGGAGCGGCGGGAGCCTCGATCTGGTACGCCGTGGCCACGCTCTTCAACATGGAGATCGGCCTGATCGCCATTCTCGTAGGCTGGCTCGTGGGCAGCGGCGTTCACCAGGGCGCCGAGGGTCGAGGAGGCCTGCGCTACCAGTTGCTCGCGGCCTTCGTCACCTACGCCTCCATCGTGACCACCTACATTCCGCCCATCTATGCGGAACTCTCGAAAGCGCCTGAAGGCGCCGCCGTCACCGGCGACGCTGCGGCCGGCCAGCCGGATGGGAGTGCGGCAAGCGCGCCCCGCGACGTAGCACCTGCCCCGGCGGTTGAGCCAGAGACCGGGTCGAGCGAGCGGCCGAGCCTTTCCGGCGCTTTCGGTTCGCTGCTCCTCGCCGGCGCCTTCCTCTACGCGATCGCCTTCGCGGCGCCGTTCCTGATGGGGTTCGAGAACCTGATCGGCATTCTGATCATCGGCTTTGCCGTGCATCAAGCCTGGCGGATGAATTCCCGGCGGGTGATCGAAGTCAAAGGACCCTTCAGGTTGGCGACCGCTCGACCGAAAGCCCCGGCTGCAACCGCGACGGACGACATCGTCCCTTCATGAGCGCGGTTTCGTGCCCGGGGTGTGACACCGAATACGCGTCGACTGCGCTCGTCTGCCCAAACTGTCATCGCCTGGTTCATGGCGACGAGCTGAAGGGACTGGGCGCCCAGGCGGCGGCGGCGGAGCTAAGGGGCGACAAAGCGGCCGCGCGTACGGCTTTTCAGCGCGCCGTCTTGCTGCTTCCCGTGGAGAGCCGTCAGCGCCTGACCATACAAACGCGCCTGGCGGAACTGGATGGCGAGCCGGGGCCGGTGAGGACCACGCCCGAAGCGCGGCCGGCCTGGGTGACGGGCGGGGGGGCCATCGGCGCGATCACGCTGATTGTGTGGAAGCTCAAGGGCGTGCTGCTTCTTGTGTTTGGGAAGCTGAAGTTCCTGACTCTCGGCTTCAGCAAGGCCGGCACTCTGTTCTCGTTCCTGGCTTCGTTCGGTGTCTACTGGAGCCTGTGGGGCTGGCGCTATGCCCTCGGATTTCTCGTGGCCATGTACATCCACGAAATGGGCCACGTGGCTGCGCTGCGGCGATTTGGAATTCCTGCCTCAGCCCCGATGTTCATCCCGGGTGTGGGTGCGTTCGTGCGCATGAACAGGCATCCGGCCACAGCCGGCGAGGACGCGCGCATCGGCCTGGCCGGACCTGAATGGGGATTGGGCGCGGCGCTCGTCGCCTACCTGGCCTACGGGACCACGGGCGAACCGATCTGGGCTGCTATCGGCTACTCTGCCGCATACCTGAATCTTTTCAATCTGCTTCCGATCTGGCAGCTTGACGGAGGGCGAGGATTCGCTGCGCTCACTCGAGAGCAACGTATCGTGGTCGCAGTGACTCTTGCCGTTGCCTGGGGGGTCACGGGGCAGGGCTTGCTAGGGTTGATAGGCGCCGCGGCGGCCTATCGGGCGTTCCTGTCGGACGCTCCTCCCGGGGGGGACACTGGGGTGTTGGGGCGCTTTGTCGGGCTGATTCTCGTGTTTTCCTCGATGCTGCTTCTGGGAGTGCCTCGCCACTGACGGGCGACGCACCGCCCGACCTGAAGCGGGGTTCCTTCTAACCCCGGTCCAGGGGCAGGCGGAATACGGCTCGGGTGACCTCACCGTCGCGATCCAGGGATGCCAATCCTCCCAGGTCTTCAGCGACCTTTTTTACCAGAGCGAGGCCCAGGCCGGAGCCCTGGGTCTTGGTCGAGAAGAACGGCTCGAAGAGACGAATGCGGGTCTCCTCATCGAACCCAGGCCCCGTGTCCTCGATGACGAGGTCGACGCTATCGCCCACCGACAGGCACGAAATGCGGATCTCGCCGACCCGGCCCACCGCCTGCATCGAGTTCTCGATGAGATTCCGGATCGCTCTCTCGATCAGCTTCGTTTCCCCGAGGACAAAGCACGGCTCATCAAAACGCGTGATGAGTTGGAGGCGTTCCGGCAGGACGTCCTGATAGGGCTGGATCACGCTTCTGGTGAGCGCGCTCACGTCCACCCGCTGTCTGCGTTCGACGGGTTCCCGCACGAACGCGGCGAACTCCGAGGCGATGTCGCGGAGCTTCGTCACGGATTCGAGGATGGTCCTCGTACACACCGAGACCACCGAGGCGAAAGCCTCCGAGGCTATGCCGCTGGCCCGATAGGCGCGCTGCAAATGCTCGGCCGAGAGCTGGATCGGAGTCAGAGGGTTTTTGACCTCGTGGGCGACCTGGGCCGCCATATCCGCCCAGGCCGCGAGCCTCTCGCGTCGTTCGATCTCTCTTTGCTGGCGGGCCAGATCATGGGCCATGGTGTTGAACGACTGGGCCAGTTGTCCGACTTCATCGCCGCTATGCACCGGCACCCGAACCGAGAGATCGCCGAGCGCAATGCGGCGCGACGCTTCGGTCATTTCCAAAACCGGTCCCGAAATGCGGCGGGCCAGAAACCAGGCCAGCATGGTGGCGACCGCGAGCAGAGACAGGGCGGCAAGCCGCATTCGGGTGTCGAGATCCGTGAGCACCGCCGCCACTTGCGTCTCCCGGTTCTGTAGGTTCACCCGCACCAGACCGGTACGTCCCGCCGGGAGCAGGAGTCGGGCCGAAACCGCGGAGGGAACCAAGCCTCCCGGAGGGCGATGAAACAACATGTCCTGATCATCCAACACGAGACGGTTGTAGGCGTCGGCGGGGGCCAATCGCGACAGCAGACCGGCATCCACATCCTCCCGCACGTTCGTCGCCACCAGCTCTCCGAAGTCGTCGAACAGTTCGAGGTCGTTCGAGACGAGCGCAGCCACCCAGGAGATCGCAGCGTCGGAGATGGCCAGAGGGCCAAGGACTTCGGCTTCCTGAAAAGCCGAGAGATCGCTCAAGGATTTGCGGGCGATGGCCGCGATCCTGCGGGCCTCCGTCTCGGCCTCGGAAACGAGCCTCTGGGCCACGAAGTCGCGGACCAGGGTTTGAAAGAAGAAGAGGGACAAAGCGGAGAGAGTCAGGAAGGCCACAAAGAGCCGGAATGAATGGCGACGGAACAGCCCAAGCGCAAACTCCCGGGTGCGAACCCGGTTCCCAAGCCACGCGCCCAA
>JAENWE010000514.1 GCA_016650185.1 Vicinamibacteria bacterium
CAGATTGCCGTCGTCCAGGAGAATCATGTCCCCCGTCTTCACGTCGCGCGGAAGCGGCTCGTAGGTCGTGCCAATCTTTTCGGGCGTTCCTATGACGCTCTCATCGGTGGTGATGACCAGACAACGGCCGGTCTCCAGCACGATGCCCTCGACCGAAGCGACCTTAGTGGTTCGGATCTTCGGACCGGAAAGATCCTGAAGGATGGCCACCGCTTTCCCGCGCTTCTTCGCCATGGCGCGGATCGAAGCGAAGGTTCTGGAGTGATCCTCGTGAGAGCCGTGCGAGAAATTGAGCCTGAAGACAGAGGCCCCGGCGGCGATCAGCTGATCGAGGATGGTTTCCGTGGAGGAAGCAGGGCCGATGGTGGCCACGATCTTGGTTCGTCGCATTGGTTTATGGGGACAGTATCCCATCCTCCTCCCTCGCCTGACGAGCATCCCGCCTCGCCCCATAGACTGGGGCGCGCCTCATGCTTTCTCTTTTCGTTGTTCTGGCTCTGCTCGCGACTGGCCTCGGTATTCGCGCCCTTTCTCGAGTCGCCGGCTCTCGGGCGCGCCCGATTCTTCAGCAGACCGGAATTACCCCTGGCCGGCTGAGCGAGGGTCTGCTCCATGCCCTGATTGCCGACCGCGGATACCTCCGCGGCGACACTCGGATCGAAAAAGTCGAGGGCTCCGCGATTACGATCGTCCGGGACGGCGCGTGCGGCCGGCTGGTTCTCTACCCGGTCGCGGGCTTCGGCCGAGAGGCCGACCTCCAGGGTTTGAAGGCGCTCGCCGCCCGGTCGGAATCATCCCCTCCTTCGACCATCGTGGTCATTGGGGGCGGAGCGGCGTTCGGCAAGACCGCCGCCCGGGCTACCGCTCCCCGTCGGACACTGCTTATCGACGACGACGGCCGGATTCGGGAGGTCCGGGGAGGGTTTCGCACGGCCGCGCCCAGGCTGGTGATCGAAAACGCGCTCGATCGGGTGGCGGAGGAGCTCAAGGACGGAGCCTTTTCTTCCCTCGATCCGGAGATTGCGCGCAGCCTCGTCTCCTCCGCGCCCGAACCGTTCGCGAAACCGGATCGCCCTTTTCGGGGTGTGGTGACATCCGCGCTCAGCTTGGCCATCGTCCTGTGCTTCTTGGGCGAAGTGGTGATCAGTCGGGATGCCCTGAGCGGAGAGGGCGCCACTCTGTCCATCGTTTATCGAATGGGCGCGATCCACCAGCCCGCGATTCTGGCCGGGGGGTGGCAGCGCCTCATCGCAGCACCCTTCCTTCATTTTGGCCTCATCCATCTGGGCATGAACGGATGGGCGCAATGGACGCTCGGCACTCCCATCGAGTTTCTTCTCGGATCCAGGCGTTTCCTCGCGTTGTGGCTGGGCAGCGCTTTGGGAGCTTCGCTCACATCCCTGGTCTTCAACGAGACGAGCGTTGCCGCCGGGGCCTCGGGGGCCATATTCGGCCTGCTCGGCGCCTTCACGACCTTCGTCTTCTTTCGCAAGGACGTGCTGCCTCAGCCGGTTCCGCGTTCTTTGCGAAACGGCGTCCTCGCCACCCTCTTGTTGAATCTCGGGATCTCCTTCATTCCCAGCATTGACATGGCTGCTCATGCCGGTGGCTTTCTTACCGGCGGCCTGCTTGCCTTTGGCCTGGCCCGACGCCGCCCCAAGCTGGAGTCGGGATCGGCCGGATCGACGCAGCTCCGCCTGGCCGTGGCGGGTCTGGTTCTGCTGGGCGTCGGGCTCACCTCAGCCCAGGATCGTGCCGACCTCACCGTGAAAGCGCCCGAGGTCGAATCCGAGTATCGAATTCGCGAACTGGTCCTGCCGATTCCGAAAGACTATTCGGTTGTCGAAGCCCGGACCGGAGAGGTCACCACGGTGGAGGCGGACCGAGGACCGGCTGCTCCATTTCTGGTCACATTCAAGGTCAGTGACCCGCAAGCGGACCGTCAGGCCGCGCTTCACATCCTGAGAAGTCTCCGCCCGTCCCCGGTGCCGGTCAAGGACACGGATTGGATCGCTCTGTCGCAGCTCGGCGTCCAGAATCTTCGGGCCATCGAAATCATCGTGGTGGCTCCCGCGTCCTGCCGTCCCGAGGCTGAGAAGCTGGTTTCGGAGCTCGCCCGGAAGATCCGCTGAGCCATCCGCTCGCCCCCTTCCAAGCGCCCGCGCCGACATTGTCGTCGTACCACAGTCACCGACAACGCAGGCGTCTTCCGTTTCCCGGCGGATCCGAACCTCCAGCCGACCAAGAAGCATGAGTTGACCCTCGATCTTGATCGGGAGTTGAGTCCGGTCATGTCGCTCAGTGTGCGCTATGCCCACAAGGCGTGGGACCAGACCATTGATGATATCGGCGTCTGCGTTCCCGGCAGCCAGGTCTGCGGCGAGGTCTACAACATCGGTAACCCCGGTTACGGCATTGGAAAGACCCCGATCGGCACCTGGGCAATATCCGTCGGTGCCCATCGCCCTATTTTTTGCAGGGCAGCGAAGAGACCTCGCCAAGAAATCCGCCCTGAGTTGGCCCGCCAAAGAACCCGCGAAGAAAGCCCCCCATCTTTCTGGCAGGTTCCTCACGAAGATCTTCTCGAATACAAGGTCTCGCTTTGCGTCCAGGCGAGACTTCGCGATCCCTCGACCGGTCTCCCGGGCCGCGGGCTCGCTTCCCCTGGCCAGAGGCCAGGAAAGAGAGCGGCCCATGGCTGCGAACCGCCTTTGTTTTGCTACACTTCCTGACGAACTCCCGAAAGGAAAGAACCCACCATGAATATTGTCGAGCGCCAAGTAGGCGACGTGACCATCATTGATCTCCAGGGCAAGATTATGATCGGCGAAGGCGACGAGGCCTTGCGCGATGCGGTGACCAAGGCCATCGATTCGGGCAAGACCAAGCTCTTGCTCAATCTCGCCGAGGTTCCCTACGTCGATTCGGCGGGCCTGGGCGAACTGGTCCGCTGCTACAGC
>JAENWE010000515.1 GCA_016650185.1 Vicinamibacteria bacterium
CTTGATTCCCTGGCCGATCGCGCCGAGGCGCTCGCGGCCGAGGAAGTGATTCGCAACCAGAGGGAGCGCATTCGCGCCCTTCGGGCCGAATGGGATCAAACCGTCAAGGACACGGGCGTTCCCGACGACGATGGACGTCGCCTGCGTTTCGAGAACGCGGCGCTCAAGGTGGAACAAGCCCTCGCGGAAATCGACGCCGCGTCCCAGCAGAAGCGGGACGAGGAACTCGAACTGCTTCGCACTCTTCCCCCTCGCCTCGAGTTCCTGATTCAGCAAAAGGAAGTCGCGGTTTCCCAGCTCGAGGAAGCACAGCGCGAGCTCAGAACCATGGAGCCCCTGGTAGGGATGCTTCAAGGCGACGAGAGGAAAAAGATCGGACGGGCCCTCGAAGAGATGCGACCGAAGCTCTTCGCCAAGACTCAGGAAGTCCGGGAAGCGGTGGAGTGGACGGGCTTTGCTCACCTCGCCGCCCAGGAGCGCCTGATCGCGGAGATCGAAGCGGTCTCCGCCATCGAGAACCCTGACACGACCGCGAACAAGCTGCGCGACATCGAGGCGCGCTGGGCCGAGGTCCGCAAGGTTCCGAAAGATCAGGGTGAGGAACTCTGGAAGAAATTCACGTCGTTCCGCGACCCACTACGCAAACGCCTCAACGAGTTCTTCTCCAAGCGAACGGCCGAACAGAAAGAAGCCAGAAAGAAGAAGGAAGATCTGATCGGCCGGGCCGAGGCCTGGATGGCTTCAGTGGGCGAGTCAACCGATTGGAAAAAGGGAGCGGACGATTTCAGGGGTCTTCAGAATGAGTGGAGGGCCATTGGCTCGTCCGGCAAGCACGAGAAAGATCTGATCCCCCGCTTCAAGTCTCCCGCGGACCGGTTCTTCGCCGCGCGCAAGGCGGCCATGGAAGATCGCGACAAGGCGTTCAGCGCCAATCGCGAGGCCTTCGAGAGCCTGGTGAAGCGAGCCGAAGCGCTGGCCGTCTCCACCGAGTGGGACAAGACCACGTCCGAGGCCAAGAAACTGCAGGCCGAGTGGAAATCCGTGGGCACGATCCCTATGCGCGAGCGGGAAAAACTCTACGGTCGTTTCCACAAGTCGCTCGATGCGGTGTTCGACCGATATCGTCGACGCGACTCCATCGAGGACGAAAAGTTCCAGGCCGAGCGGGCCGACTTCCTCGCCGAAATGGAGACGCTCGCGCGCGCCGAGTCTTCGGTCGAAGGCGGAAGCGATGAGTACAAGAACAAGGTCGCCGACTTCCGCGCCCGCTGGCGCAAAATGACCGGCCGTCCGAGCCGCGAACAGGATATCCAGTTCAAGACGCTGTTTTCGAACCTGGTGTCGAAGAACCCCGACGCATTCAAGGGCACCGACATGGATGTCGACGAGAACCGGAAGAGGCTGGAAAAGCTGGTGGTCAAGCTCGAAACCCTCGAAGGAGAGAAGACCAAGGCCGATTCCATGGACCTGGCCACAAAACTCAAGGAAGCCTGGGCTTCGAGGACGATGGGCGCCAAGCCCGGAGGATCGAACTTCAAGGCCGAGGTCGAGAAGGCCCGATCGATCTACGACAAGCTGGGGCCGGTGGTGGGCGACGACGGCGACGCCCTGCGGAACCGGTTCGAGGCGATCTGCCGCAAGCTCAATTAAGCGCGAGTGGCGGCGTCCCCACGGTCTCTCTGACCAGAAAGCGAAGCAGGAGCGAGGCCACGACGCTGAGGGTGGCGGACATGTAGAGGGCGGCTTCCGGGCTGACCTTCGTCCAGTTCACCCCCATCAGAAGGTTCGAGGCCAGAAGCAGCCCTCCGGTCAGACCGTGGGTCACCCCAAAGGCGAAACCGCGATTTGAGGAATCGCTTCCTGGGCACACGCCGGTCGGAGAGTCGGCCCGAGAAGACCTTCACCACCGAGGCGGTGGCCTCGGCGAATCTTTCGAGGGCGCCCAGGGTGATCGGGGTGGCTCCGGGGGTGGCCAGAAATGCGGGCAACATCGGATAGACCATTTCCGACCCGGAGTCGTTCAGGAAACTCACCCAGCCGAGCTTCTTGACCGAAGGATGGAGGGCTCTCATGGGAAGCGGAGAGGATACGCGTCGAGCCCCCCCAGGAACCGCGAGCGCCGCCACAATCCCCTAAAGATCGCGGATGGCGCGGGCGATCTCCGCCGCCCTGGTCTTCTGAATGATGTGACCGCCTTCTTCGAAGCGAAGGGTCCGAGCGCCCGGAATCGCCGCCGCCAGCTCGATCGGGATCTGCGGCTCCACCAGATGATCGTCATCGGCGAAGGCCACCAGCGTCCGGGCGGGCAAGGGCCTGGCCGCCGCACGTTTCAGCAGGGGATAGTCGGCGGCGGTGAAGGACTCGAACTGCGTCGCGTACTCGTGTACCGTCATCTCCTCGGCCCGGGGAAAGCGTCTCTTCCTGAAGTGCTTCTTCACTTGCGGCAAGAGGAGCTGGCGCAGCCCCGGCACACGCAGCATCAGGGCGATGCGCTTGAAGGACGCTTGCGATTGGGAGAGTCCCCGGTGCGGCCTCAGACCCATGGGCGCAATGAGGACCAGATGAGAGATGCGGTCCGGAGCCATGGACGCTGTCACCAGGGCGGTTCCCGCGCCCATCGAGTGTCCGATCACACCAAAGGCCGAAATCTTGAGGTGGTCGGCGAGCCGAAGCACCGTTTCGGCTCGCGCCTCAAGGCTCCGCAGCGCTTCACGACGGGGCGCCGACCCTCCCGATCCGGGCAGATCCACCCGGATAAGACGAGCGAAGGCGTTGAGAGGCGGAGCGAGATAGCGAAAGTCCCGCACACTCCCCGGCACCCCGTGAACAGCAAAAAGGGTCGTTTCGTGCTCGCCGCCTTCGTCCGTGAAGGTCAGGCGCGCGCCGAACAATTCGGTTTCGCGGAGCGGTGGATCGGACTTGGGAAGGAAGGTCGGGTTGGAGGTCAAAGGGGTTTCGAGGGCGCCCATGAAGCGAACCCGAGGAGAGGGCGGTCGCGGAAGGCGCGCCGATTCTAGAAGCAGGCCTGGGGGGCCGACGTGATTTCTAACCAAGAACGATTTAAGGCAAGATGCTCTGATGAGCGCCTCCCTGGACACGTCCTTCTTCGGCCATCCGCGCGGCCTTTCCACGCTCTTCTTCACCGAAATGTGGGAGCGTTTCAGCTACTACGGTATGCGGGCGATCCTGCTCCTCTACATGACCGCGGCGGTGACCGCGGGTGGGATGGGGCTTTCCGCGGCGGATGGCGCCGCCATTTACGGGGCCTACACTGCGGCCGTTTACATGGCCGCCATACCCGGCGGCTTCGTGGCGGATCGCCTTCTGGGTCTGCGGCGCTCGGTTTTCTGGGGCGGGGTCTTGATCGCAAGCGGGCATTTCTGTCTCGCTTTCGGTGTGACGTGGCTGTTCTATCTCGGCCTCATTCTCATTGTGGCGGGAACGGGACTGTTGAAGCCCAACGTCAGCGCGATCGTGGGTACCCTGTACAGCTCGGACGATCAGAGACGGGACGCGGGCTTCACGATCTTCTACATGGGCATCAATCTGGGCGCCTTCATCTCGCCCCTGGTTTGCGGATGGCTGGCGCAGAGCGATTCGTTCAAGGGTGTCCTGTCTTCAATGGGACTGAGTCCTGAACACTCCTGGCACTGGGGTTTTGGAGCGGCCGGCATCGGCATGACCCTGGGGCTCGTGCAGTACTCCCTCGGCGGCAGGAAGCTTGTCGAGACTCCGGTGGTCCACCCGGCCACGAACCCAGCCCTTCTTTGGGCTCAGTTTGCGGCGTGCTGTGTCGCGGTCTTCGGCCTGTTGTACTTCCTCTGGGATTACCGTGACGGCGTGGTTCTGGTGGGCACCTTCATCTTCGCGGCCTGGTTCGTGGCCCAGACCGATCCCGGGGTGGAACGCAAGCGCGCGTATGCCGTCATGATCCTGTTCGTTTTTGCGGCGCTTTTCTGGGGGGGCTTCGAGCAGGCTGGTTCGAGCCTCAACCTCTTCGGAGACAGGTTCACGCGAAACGAGGTCTTCGGCATCTCCTTCCCCTCGAGCTTTCACCAGTCCACGAACTCGATCTTCCTGATCATCTTCGCTCCGATATTCGCCTGGCTCTGGATTCGAATGGGCAAAACCAAGACGGAGCCCTCGTCGCCGGTGAAGTTCTCTCTTGGCCTGCTGTTCGTGGGAGCGGGTTTTGCGGTCATCGCGGTTGCGGCTCGAGTCTCTGGGGCCAACGGGGACGGTCTGGTGAGCCCGATGTGGCTGACCGTGGTCTATCTGCTCCACACCATCGGCGAGTTGTGTCTTTCCCCGGTGGGTCTGTCGACCATGACCAAGCTGGCCCCCGCCCGACTGGCCGGTTCGATCATGGGAGTCTGGTTCATGGCCACTTCAGTCGGAAATTTCGTCGGCGGTCGGGTGGCCGGCCAATTCGAGACTTTCCCTCTGCCCTCGCTCTTTGGCGCGGTGTGCCTGACCACGGTGGCGGCTGGCCTCATCTGCCTCGCGCTTAGTCCCACGATCAAGAGACTGATGGGCGGAGTGAACTAACCACTCGTCCCGATTTAGTGGAGTTTTTTGAACCACCCCGAGCGATAGGCGATGTTGCCGTTCACGATGGTGTAGAGAACCTTTGTGCTGAGAATCTCGGAATCGGGAACGCTCAGCAGGTCGTTTGAAAGAACGGTCAGATCCGCCCACTTTCCAGGCTCAATGGTCCCGCCGAATTTTTCGGCGAAAGAGGCCCAGTAGGCATCCTTGGTGTACGAGCGGAGCGCTTCAAGCCGTGTGAGCCTCTGGTCGGGCTGGTAGCCGCCCGCAGGAACGCCCGTTTCACTCTGACGGGTCACGGTGGCGTAGAACGACTTGATCGGATCCACGTCCTCGACCGGAGCGTCGGTGCCGTTGATGAGCACCGCCCCCGACTTCTTGAGTTTCTGCCACACGTACGCGCCTTCAAGGACTCTGGGCTCCCCCAGACGCTCCGCGGCCCAGGGGAGGTCTGAGGTGGCGTGGATTCCCTGAATCGAAGCAATGACCCCCAGCTTTCCAAATCTGGGGATCTCCTTTTCGTCGAGGATCTGCGAGTGTTCGTCGCGAAAACGAACATCCTTCTTCTCCGGGTGGGCTTTGAAAGCTGCCTCGAAAGCGTCCAGGACGGCGCGATTCCCGGCGTCGCCGATCGCATGAACATTGACCTGGAAGCCATTCTCGATTCCGTAGAGCGCGGCTTCACTGACCACGGCAGGATCGGTAACCCAGAGGCCGGTGTTGCCAGGATCGTCGACGTAGGGCTCGAGCAATTTGGCGCCTCGCGAACCCAGCGCGCCGTCGATCGAAAGCTTGAGCGAGCGGATGCTTAGAAACGAGTCGGCACCCCCGGGCTGAGGCGGGCCGAATCGCTTGAGATTGTCCAGACCGCGAATCATGGCGTGAAGCCGTAGACCCAACTGGTTCTTGGCCGCGAGATCCTTGTAAATGGCGATGGTCGAGAGATCCTCGCCCGCGTCGTCAAAAAAAGTGATGCCCTTTCGCAGGCACTCCTCCGTGGCGAGGCGAATGGCCTCGCGCACGTCGCCCTCGGTCGGCCCGGGCGGCCGGATGAGTCCCTGGGCCTTATCGATGAATACCCCGGTGGCCTGTCCGCTCTCGTCCCGGATGATGTCACCGCCCGTAGGAGGCTTTGTCTCCTTCGTGATCTTCATCATGGAAATGGCC
The DNA here is from genome assembly GCA_016650185.1 of Vicinamibacteria bacterium. Classification (GTDB taxonomy): domain Bacteria; phylum Acidobacteriota; class Vicinamibacteria; order Fen-336; family JAGNNV01; genus JAGNNV01. The sequence goes on from JAENWE010000515.1 coordinate 5,716, forward strand.
TGGGCGTTGGCGAATCCTGCGTGGCCGTCGGCTCGGACCAGGTAGACCGGATTGTCGGGAGAAACGGCGGAGAGCTCGTCGTGGGACGGAAAGCCTCGTACCTGATGTTGCGGCTTGGTCTCCCATTTCCCCTCGTGCCAACCTCGACCCACGATCCAGGCGCCCTTCGGACGGGCTTTCACCGCGACCGCGACCCTCGCCACCACTTCCTCCCAGCTCTTCGTCCCCACCAGGTTCAACGTCATCCGAGCCTGGCCGATGCCCACGAAGTGTCCATGGCTCTCCTTGAGTCCGGGAACCACGGTGGCGCCCAGCAGGTCTATGACTTCCGTCCGGGGGCCTTTCGTGGCCATCAGATCGGCCGTGGATCCAACGGCGGAGATTCGTCCGGCGGTCATGGCGACCGCCTGGGCCATGGGATGGGCGTCGTCCATGGTGTGCACGACCCCGTTGACCAGGATCCGGTCGGGTGCGTCGACGGCCAGAAGCAACAACAGGGCGTTTGTGGGGGTAAGAAACATAGGTGAACTCTTTCGATGAAGTCTGTCGAGGGAACGGTTCAATGTCCGTGTGGGTACTCTAGTCCCCCCGCCGCGGCGCTCCGACCGGTCACCGCGAGCCCGACAGGACGTTTACGATCGCCTTGAACACCGAATCCGTGGTGACGCCAAGAAGACACTCCGGAGCGGACGCTGAATCGCACTCTCGGGGCGGTCGCCGGATGAGATTGCACGGACGGCACCAAAGATCCGAGGAAAGCGCCATATGTTGCCCAAGACCAAATCCTTGTTCGCCGCCAGAAAAATACCGGCCCGGGTCTGAAGGGCCGAAGATGGCGACCGACGGGAGGCCCAGCGCACAGGCAAAATGCATGGCCGCGGTGTCACCCGAGACAAACGCGTCGCACGCACTCATGGTTTCGGCCAGGGCGGCCAGGTTAAGTTGCCCGCCAAGGTCAAGGGTCGGCTCCGGAAGAGCCGTCTTGATCGCGGCCGTCTTAGGACGTTCAGCCGCGGATCCAGTCAGCACCAGGGTGGCCCCTTTCTCCCGGCTGAGCCGCCGGCCGAGCTCCACGTAACGATCAAGTGGCCACTCCTTGATTCGGCGGCCGGCCCCCGGATGCAGTCCGACGATGGGGCCTTGGGTTCGAAGACCGGCGGCGCTCAGGGAGCGGGTCAGAAATTCGCGCCCCTTCGATCTGCGCTCGCTATCAAGCCAGGCGAACGGCCTCCTGATCAACCCACGACCGAGAGCCGTCTCCATCGCGCGATAGTTCTGCTCGACCAGGGAGATGTTCTCGTCGAGTTCAACCACCGCCGAGAGAAGAGCCGCGCTGCCCGTGTTCGCATAGCCCACTCGCTCGCTGGCGCCGGTGGCCGCCATCAACCAGATGGCGCGCACATCCCCTTGAAGGTCGATGGCCAGGTCTGGCGGTCGCGAGCGACGGGAACGGGCGGCCTTGAACAGGGCGACGAAGGACACGGCGCCTTCGTCGGGACGACCCACCCAGGGCGCGCTCCAGACCAGAACCTCATCGACGGGCGCATCTTGGGCAATCTCACGCGACCACTCGCCCACCGCGAGCCGGATCCTGGCCTCGGGCAGCGCTTCGCGTAGCGCAACCATGGCCGGGAGACTCATAAGCACATCCCCGATTCGATCAAGCCGCAGGACGAGGATCTCCTTCGGCCGGTCCTCCCCCGGCCTGGGCAGAAAGGGGCCGACCAGGCGCGCGCCGGCGCTGGCCACCGAAACCATGAGCCGCTCTTTCGGAGCGGAGACGCGGCTCTTGGTACCCTTAATGTTTCGCCAGCGCGCTCGCCTGGACATAGCACTCCTCGATGATGGCGGCGACCCGGTCCCAGGTCAGATCACGTTGGACCCGCAGCGAAGCGGCAACTCCCAGTTCTGCCCGACGCAAAGGCTTGCATGCGAGACCGAGCAGCGCCTCCCTGAGCGCGGGTGGGCTCTTTGGCGGTACGAGGACGCCCTCGACGCCGTGGGTGACCACGTCGGGGATTCCCGCTACACGGCTGGCCACAATTGCCTTGCCGGCCGCCATGGCCTCCAAAAGGGTGTTGGGCAGCCCATCCACGTTCCCCCTCGTGTCCACGACGGAAGGCACGGCCACAAGATCCGCGCATTCAAGCGCTTCCTTGATCTCGGTGCGGGAGAAGCGTCCAGCGAGAGTCACGGACGATCGCGAGGCCAAGGCCAGAGAGCGGAGATCGGCTTGAAGGTCGCCATCGCCGACAAGGGCGAGGTGGAGCTCGGGCGCCTCGGAGAGCGCCTCGACAAGGCAGGAAAACCCCTTCTTCTCGACCAACCGGCCTATCGCGACCACAAGGGTTTGAGCCATCGATGCGCCCAAGCGAAGGCGCATCGACGCCGTTCGCTCAGAAGACATGGGCGGCTCCGCGCGAAAGAACTTGGCGTCGACACCGTAGGGAACGGTTCGCGTCCCCTCGGCCCCCGAGCCGAGCCGCAGAGCCCTTTCGCGCAGATCGGAGCTGCACGCGGTGACCGCTCCGGCCGCCCTAAACGCGCGGCGGGCCAGGAACCCAACGGCAGCGCTGCGCTCAGCCGCAAACACATCACTGCCGTGCAGACTGATGACTAAAGGCTTTGACGCCTTCATGGCCGGGCCGAGCGACAAGACGCCGCCCGGAATCACCCAATGCGCGTGAACCACATCGTACGCCTCGACCGCGAGCCGGTGACGCACCGCGCGCGCGGTGGCAAGCGCGGCGAACGGGGCAACCAGAAGCGTCTTCCACTTGAAGCCCCGATCCGCATTCATGCTCTGCGCGTAGCCCCAGACGCCTAGAGCCTTGACGGGCGTGTAGGGGAAAGGGAAGAAACGCAGCCCGTTTTCCTCGGCCCGATTCAGTCTCGGATGAGCGGGCAGAACCACATCGACCTGGTGGCCGCGCGCGGCGACGCTTCGCGCGAACCCCTCTATGAAGGGTGCGGTGCCGTCTCCCTCAAACAGGGGATAGGACGACGTCACCATCAGGATCTTCATGACTTTGGTCCGACCGCCAGCACTTCAATGCTGTCGACCATGATGCCGAGATCACGAGTATCGCTGGCCAGAGGATCGGTGTTCGACGGTCGCCACGCCGGCACATCCAGCCGGAGGATCTTCGAACCCTGCGGAAGGGGATCCGGCAGCGTGATCTCGAAGTCTCGCCAGGTTCCATCGGCAACGAAGCCCGCCACGAAGACGTCATTGAAATAGACCTTGACCTCCGCGGGTTTGGCGGCTGGGGGGCGAAGATGCGCGGTGGCGCGAATACGGACGCGTGACCCCCCTCTCGCGGCGGGGACATAGACCGACCCCGTCGCATTGCCTCTCTCGTCCAGGCAGCCGCCGGTCCAGCGGTAGGTGCGCTCGCCGGTGGCCTCGCTCTCGAAGAAGCCCGATGTCTGGAGATCGCCCGAGCCACCGATGTCGATGAGCGGCTCGGTGGTGACCTTCAGGGTCTCCGGCTCGATCACGCGTGAGAGAAAGAACTCCACGCTGCGCGGTTCGGGCTTTCTGGGAACCCGGTCGTAAGTCCACTCGAACTCCTCGGAGGTGAATCGAAAGGTCTGGGTCCGCTCGAGAAACAGACCACAGACATCCGTTCTGTAGCTGGTCACGAAGTAAATATTGCGATAGGTCGAGCGCCAGGCTGAGACGAGGTGAGAGAGCTTCTCGGGGTCGGGGTTGAAGCGCCGGAACTCCAGAGCGTTGGCGCCATGAAGACCCCACAAAGGCAGCGACAGCAAATGAATGGTCTTGGGCTGTTCGAATAGAACCACGTCGCGCGGCCCGAAACGACGGGCCACGTCGGCCACGAACTTCACACTTCCTTTCCAGTCCACGTAGGACAGAATCGGCTGCGTATTCAAGAGGGAGGCAATGAGCGCCGCCACCCCGGCTGCCCAGGCGCCGATCCGCCAGCCCTTCGACCATTGCGCGA
>JAENWE010000516.1 GCA_016650185.1 Vicinamibacteria bacterium
CCGCGTCCCGGGCAGACCGGCGGCGCCTTGCGACTCACGGACATGTTCGGTCTCAATCCATCGCTGTCGGCTCTTATGCCTCTTTGGAATGATGGAAGACTCGCGATCGTGGATGCGGTGGGCAACGTCGATCTCTCCCGCTCTCATTTCGATGCCCAGGATTTCATGGAGACCGGCACGCCGGGGAACAAGAACACGGCGACCGGATGGCTGGATCGCGCCATCAGGATGATCCCGGGCAACGCGGTCTCAGAGGCGGTGGCGTTTCAATCGCAGCTTCCGAGGTCATTCACCGGGCCCGAGCCCGTTCTGGTCGCCAGCAACCTGGCCACGTTCAATCTGAAGGTGGGGACCAACTGGAGAACCGAGGCGGAGACGGCGCTCCGAGGGATGTACGGTTCGCGTCAGGATGCGATCGGCAAGGTGGGTCGTGAGACCTTTGAGGCCATCGATACCATCGTCAAATCGCCGGTCCTCACCCTGCCCCCCTCAAACGGCGCGGTGTATCCGAATGCCACCATCGGGACATCTCTCCGGCAGGCTGCGGCCATCATCAAGGCCGGGCTGGGGACCCGGACCGTCTTTGTCAGCGTGGGCGGCGCCTTCGATACCCACTCGAACCAGTTGGCCGCGCATGCGACCGAGTTGCCCCGGATTGGCGATGCGCTTTTCGCCTTTGCCCAGGACCTGGGCGGCTTGATGGACGATGTGGTGGTCATGATGGTCTCCGAGTTCGGTCGGACCGCCTATACCAACGGCTCGGCGGGCACCGATCATGGCTCGGCGAAGGCCATCTTCGTCATGGGCGGTTCGGTCCGCGGCGGCCGTCTCCTTGGCCAGTGGCCCGGACTTTCGCCGACGCAGCTGTACCAGACCCGCGATTTGGCCACGACCACGGATTTCCGCGAGGTCTACGCCGAGGTCGCGAGGAAGCATCTGGGACTTACCGACACGGCGACTCTCTTCCCGGGATACAACGCGGGAAACGGCGTGGGCCTGCTCTCCTGACCCTCGACTGCGCTCCCCGATAACCAACCCCGCTCTCAAACCCGAAGGAATCTCAATACTATGAAGGTCATGGGCCGTCTCACGTCTTGCGCGGCCACCCTTGTCCTCGGTGCCATGATTCTCAGCGCTACTCCGGTGGAGGCCCAGGAAGGAAAGCTGGGGCTTTATGCCGGCTACGCGTTCCTCAAAATCGACGAGGGAAACCTGCATGGAGTGAGGCTTTCGCCGGAACTCCGTGTCAATGGGTTTGCGGCGCTGGTTGGCGACGTTTCCTGGGAGAAGGGAACGAGCACCACGATCACCACCTACCTCGGCGGTCTGCGGCTGAAGCGTGGTATGGGCTCGGTCAGCCTGTTCGCCCACGCCCTGGCCGGCGTGGTTCGCGACTCGGCCTCGGTGAGTCCCTTCGGTGGGATCACGATCTCCTCTGCCACCAGCGGCCTGGGCCTTGATGGAGGAGGGGGATTCGAATTCAAGGCCGGAAAGTCCCTGAAGCTGAGATTGGGAGCGGACTATTTGCGCCGCAAGATCGATACCGACGGGGGATCAAAAATCAACGCGAACGATATCCGTGCGACGGTCGGCTTCGTCTTCTAGCGAAGGTGGTCGTCCGTTTCTGGTACTTCGCGCTGGCGACGGTGTAGTCCCAACGATCATCCAGAGGCCTAGCCCGTGGCGAAAGTCCCTCCGCGACGAAAGCGGATCTTTTCCGCCATCTCTGCGTTACCAAACCTTGAAATACTCCAGGGTATTGCTGCGGTTCGGCGCCTTGATCTGGCGAAAAATCTCTCGCTTTCGTTCGCGGTGGACTTTCACCACGGGCTGCTAGCTTCTGTTCCCGGCCTGCGACGGTCCGATTCGGAATTGTCTCTCTCGCGGGGCCAGGGGTTCGTGGCGCGGGCCGGAGCCCGTGCCTGCCCCCTTGACCTCGACTACGAGGCCGCTACTTGATCCAGGAATTCGGCGTTCGTCTTCGTCTTCGACAGGCGGTCGAGCATCAGTTCCATGGCGTCGGTGCAGTGGAGCGTGGACAGGACCTTGCGCAGGACCCACACCCGCATCAGTTCTTCGCGACCGAGCAGGAGTTCTTCGCGCCTCGTCCCGCTGCGGTTGATGTCCACGGCGGGAAGAATCCGCTTCTCCATCATGCGCCGGTCGAGGACGATTTCCGAGTTGCCCGTGCCCTTGAACTCTTCGAAG
>JAENWE010000517.1 GCA_016650185.1 Vicinamibacteria bacterium
AACGACGACCGCCTCCGCTTCGACCTCGACCAGATACTCGTCGCCGATCAGATCCGCTTGGACCAGCGTATTCGCGGGCATGATGTGGCGGAAACGCTCACCGTGCGCGCGCGCGACATCTTCCCAGTCGTCGACGTTGCGCACGAACACCCGCGTGCGCACCACGTCGTTGAGAGTGGCCCCGAGCGACAGCAGAGCCCCTTCGATCTTGTCGACGATGAAATGGAACTGCGCTTTCGGATCGTTTCCGCCGATCGCGCGCTCGCCATGCGTCGCCGTGGTGCCCGAAATCCAGATCCGATCATCGAGGCGATGGCCGCGGGAGAAGCCGGCGAGAGGCTCCCAAGGTGTGTCGGAGAGAACGAGAGTGCGCCCGTTCAAGCCGGGTCTGACCGGGTACGGGGGTGGCATCTCCTCGAAGTGATGGCTCAGGTCTCCGGTGGCGGTGAGGTAGGGAGGCTTGCGGTATTCGTCCCCGCAATCGCCGGACAGCGGCCGCAGGTACTTCTGACCGGTGGCCAGCGTTTTTCGGTCTTCCTCGTCGAGGGTCAGATCGAAAACGCGGAGCGTGTCTTCGATGTGCGCCGATTTTGAGAGACGAGCGCCCACGATGACCGCGGCCACCGCCTGGTGGTCGAGCACCCACCGGGTGGCGACGGTCGCGATGGGAACGGCGTGCTTCGTGGCCACCTCGTCCAGCCGGCGAAGGACCTGCTGCAGCGCGGCCCAGCCTCCCGCGGCCTTGATGAACCGGCCGTACTTCATCTGCGACCAGGTCTCAAGATGATTCCAGTCGGGCTCCTCCTTTCCGATCCAGGCCCCGCTCAGAAAACCTCCAAGCAGAGTCCCGTAAGCGAGAAGCCGGACGTTGTGGGCGAGGCAGAAGTCGGAAAGGGGTCCGGCGGCCCGGGAGTCGAGAACCGAGAATGACACCTGGTTCGAGACCAGGTCGATGCCGGTCTGGACCGCGATCCGCAGATGTGCGGCGTCGAAGTTGGTGACTCCGAGATGTCTGATAAGCCCCTCACGCTTCAGGTCCTGAAGATGGACGAGCGCGTCGAGCCAGGAAGGATCAGCGAAATTCCAGGCGTGGAACTGAAGCAGGTCGAGGGCGCCGGTGCGAAGCCGGCTGAGCGACTTCTCCACCGCCCCGCGCGCATCCTCGCGGGTAATCGGTCCCGGCCGGGGCGTCCATTTGGTCAGCCGCTCCGCTCGTTCGCCGAAGATCCCGGCGATGTCCTCGGCCGAGCCGTAGTGATCGGCCATGTCGAAGGTGGTGAGGCCGGCATCCACGTAGGGGCTCATGGCCAGAGCGGCCTGGTCGATGTCGAATTCACGCCCGTCGCGCTCGAGGTCGGCGATCTGCCAGAGGCCGTTGATCACGCGCGAAACGGACAGATCGTCGCCGAGCGGATAGCGGGGCGTGGAGGTCATGCCATCACTCGGAGGGTAGGGCCTTGAAATGAGCGTTGAGATCGAAGCCCTGGCGCCTGAGCTGGCGCACATAGCTGAAGTAGATGAGCGAGGCCACGAACATGACGATGACCCAAACGGGGGTGGACCGCAAGGCCCAATGAGCCACCGGCGCCGCGAGATCCTTGGCGATGTGGACAACCAGAAAGCCCCCGAGCAGGAGCACGCCCAGCCCGGCCACCGGGATTTGTATCCGTCGCGACCGCAAGACCGTGATCCGTCGCGCGATCTCGGGATTCGTTCCCGGCAGGGCGAGCACGGAAGCGCACATCAGAAGGAAATTGACCAACATCGAGGTGACGAGGATATCCACTCCCAGGAAAAAGTCGCTGGCCAGATGGCTGCCCAGGATTCCGATCGAGGCCATGATCCCGCTCAGCAGGAGGGCCACGTGCGGGGTGCCCCAGCGCGGATGCACGCGCGCGACCACCCCGGGGAAGATGCCATCCTCCGCCCAGGCGAACATGAGGCGCGACACCGCCAGAAGCATCGCGGGGAGGTCGTTGGCGAGAGCCACCGCGGCGCCGGCCACGATGGCCACGGTCCAGCTCGCGGGCAGCAGCATGCCGAGGAGGCCGGGCGCGGTCACGTCATGCGTCATCGCCTGTTCGGCCACGTAAGCCCACGGCACCGCGTGGTACGTGGCCGCGGTGAAGAGCATGTAGAAGGCCCCCACGCTCATGACCGCCAGGCCGATGGCCAGAGGCAGATTGCGACCCGGGTTTTTCGCCTCGCCTCCGGCCTGGGCGATGGAGTCAAAGCCGATGAAGCTGGAGAAGAGAATGGAGGATGCGGCGAGGAATTTCGAAAGGTCGAAGGGCGCGTCGGGCGCTCCTTGAAACGACCGGCCCTCGCGCGCGGCCAGGGCGGCGGCGAAGTCGACCTGGGTGAAGGAGAACCCGGCGATGATCACGACGAAACCGGCGGCGAACATCAGGAGCATCAACGGAATCAGCGTCCGTTCATACGACTTGTAGTCCGCGCAGGTTCACTCCCACGAAGAACCAGAGGAAGGCGAGGGGATCACGATGGCGGGTTGGGTGGCTTTGCTCAGGGTTGCGATATCCCCGGCGACGAGCGCCATCCACTCTTTGTCGAGCGCATCCATCTCGGCCTTGTAGGTGGCGAATACTTCGAGCATGCCCTGCGTGGGCACACCGTCGTTCTCGACCACGAACGAGTAGAGAGGCGAGATGCGAGAGTACAGCTTCGCCCCGCCCTTGAAGGCGAGGATGTCGTAGGTCACCTCGGCCGTGGGATTGTGCAGCTTCTCCTCGAGGGCGGCCAGTTTGGGCAGGAGGCTGTCCGCCATCTTGATCCAATCCGCCGCCGCCGGGTCCGCCTGGACCAGTTCTTTGCGCGCCGAAACCTGGGTGCGGACCGCGCGGATCCCTTCGACCATCTTCGTCAGTCGCGTGACCTCATGGCGAAGCGACAAGGAGAGGCTGAGCTGGTCTTCGTAGTCCGAAGCGCTCATGGCCACCCGCGGATCGGCCGAGACCACCAGAGGCTGCACATAGGTCTTCCCATCGACGTTGAGGCGCGCCGAGTAGGTCCCCGGGGACGCGAGAGGTCCCTCTCCCGGGTCGCCCAGATCGATCTTCGCCTTCCAGATCTTGCGGGCTCCCTCGTACCGGAAGTCCCAGAAGGCCCGCTGGACTCCGGCGTCGTTCTTGAGATCGGCCTCCACGTCCTCCTCCCGGCCCTCGTCCGGGTCATCGATTGGCCAGGGCTGCGGTTCGGGCATGCTGCTCAGGGTCCGGACCACGCCGCCCGTGGCGTCGAGAATCTCGATCGTGACCTCCTTCTCGGACTTCGCCTTCAGGAAGTATTCGATCATCGCCGCGGCAGGCGGGTTCTGGCCCTTGGCGCCGTAGTCGTGGAAATTGCCCGAGTAGCGCCAGCGGGTCGAAGGGGTCACCGGGAAGAGATGGGCGTTAGCGGTCTTCGTTTCCGGCTTCCATTCGCGCAACGAGGCAAGGTTGTCGAGGATCCAGATCGAACGACCGTTGGTGCCGACCACCAGGTCGTTTTCCTGCACGCGCAGGTCGCTTACGGCGACAGTGGGGAGGTTCAGCTTGAGCGGCTCCCAGGTGGCGCCGTCGTCGCGCGAGAAGATCACCCCGCGCTCGGTTCCAACATAGAGCATGCCGCGCTTCTTCGGATCCTCGCGGACGGCGTGGAGATACACGTCCTGCTTCATCGCGGTGGAGAGAGTCTTCCAGGTCCTCCCGTAGTCGGTGGTCTTGAAGAGGTAGGGCTTCATGTCGTCGAGACGGTGCGCGTCCACGACCACATAGGCGGCGCCCGCATCGAAGGGGGACGCCTCGATGAGCGACACGGTGGCGAAGTCCGTGAACTTCGGCATGTTCGCGGTGACATTGGTCCAGGTTTTCCCCGCGTCCTGGGTCACCTGGACGAGGCCGTCGTCCGAGCCCGACCAGATCACGCCGGCCATCACCTTCGACTCGGCGAGAGCGAACACGGTGCCGAAGTATTCGACTCCGGTGTTGTCGCCGGTGATCGGACCGCCCGCCCACTGCTGCTTGGTCTTGTCGTTGCGGGTCAGGTCACCGCTGATGGCCGCCCAGGTCTGGCCGCCGTCGCGCGTCTTGAAGACGACTTCCGCCGCGTGGTACACGGTCTTCGGGTCGTGGGGCGAGACCAGGATGGGCGCCGTCCACTGGAATCGGTGGTTCAGATCGACGGGGCCGTGGCCCGAGCCGTTCTCCGGGTAGGCGGATGTTTTTCGAGCCTGGCCGGTCTTGCGATCGAACCGGGTGAAGATGCCGAGGTACTCGCCGGCATAGACGATGTCGGGATTGCCAGGCTCCGACTGAGTGTGGCCGGCCTCGCCACCGCCCACGTCCAGCCATTCGCCCGCCCCAATGCCTCGGTTCTTGAGGCTGTTCGAGGGTCCGGATGCCGTGCCCATGTCCTGCATGGCGCCGTGCACCCGATAGGGAACGGAGGTGTCGGTGGCCACATGGTAGAACTGCGCGATCGGCAACTCGGGCGTCAGCCAGCTCTTGCCGCCGTCGGTGGAGACAGACACTCCGCCGTCGTGCGCAGTGATCATGCGGGAGGAGTTCTTGGGGTCGATCCACGCGTCATGAAGATCGCCGTGGTGCGCCTGCACGCTCTGGACGGTCTTGCCTCCGTCGATAGTGCGGACCAGAGAGACCTGGGGAAACCAGACGATATCTGCGTTCGTCGGATCGATGGTCAGAGTCGAGTAGTACCAGGCGCGCTGCCGGAGAGACCGGTGCGCGTTCGCCAGAGTGAATGATTTGCCGCCATCGTCCGATCGGTACAGCCCGCCCTTCTCGGCTTCGATGAGCGCGTAGACGCGCTGTCCATCGGACGGCGCGACCGCGCAACCGATCTTGCCCTTGATCCCCTCCGGTATTCCCTCGTCCTTGCCCAGTTCCTTCCAGGTGTCTCCGCCGTCCTTGGAGGCGAAAAGACCGCTGCCGGGGCCGCCGCTCACCAGATCCCACGGCTTGCGCCGCGCCTGCCAGAGGCCGGCGAAGAGGACCCGGGGGTTGTTCGGGTCCATGCACACATCGGAGGCGCCCGTCTCCGCATCCTTCTTCAGAACCTGCTGCCAGGTCTTGCCGCCATCCGCAGTGCGATAGACGCCGCGCTCAGGATTCGGTCCAAAGGCGTGACCAAGAACCGCCGCGTAGGCGAGGTCAGGGTTCTTCGGATGCACGATCAGGGTACCGATCTGGCCCTCCTGCTTCCAGATGTGGGTCCAGGTCTTGCCGGCGTCGGTCGACTTGTAGATGCCGTTGCCCGCCGCGACGTTGCCCCGGATGTTCGCCTCCCCGGAACCCACATAGACGACATTGGGATCGGAAGGGGCGACGGCGATGGATCCGATAGACGATATGTCCATGTCGTCGAAGATCGGCTTCCACTTGACGCCGCCGTCCGTCGACTTCCAAACGCCTCCGGAGGCGGTCGAAACGTAGTACGTGAACGGATCGCCCGCGATCCCCTGCACCCGGGAGGCGCGCCCGCCCACGAAGGGACCGACCAGCCGGAACTTCAGGCCCGGGAAGTCGAGAGGGGGCTTTTTGGCCTCGCCGGCCCGGGCCGCCACGGAGAGGGCAAGAAGAGAGAGGGCGATTAGGAAACGAGAGGGTGGTAGCAAGGGTTCCTCCTGGGGATGGGAGGGATCCTAGCTGGACCCGCAACCCAAATGAAGCGTTGTGGCCGTTTGACCCGCGAGTCTGGACAGGCTAGTTTCCCTGAAACCATGCGCTACGCCCTCGCCGGTCCTGGATGTCTCCTGTCCTTTGTTCTGCTCTCTCCGGTGGTCGCCCCAGCGGGCGACAAGATCACGTATGCCACCCGGGTGGACCGGAAGAACGATGTCTACGTCGATGTCGAGAACACAAGCCGGTCCGGAATTCGGGTCACGTCGGTGGTGGTCGTCTTCTACGACAAGAGAAAGACACTCTTGGAGAAGAACACCATCGAATGTGACTCCGACTGCCTGGTGGACGGGAACGATGCCGAGTCCTTCGGGCCCATTGAGGGCCCGCGGGGTTGGGACACCGTCAAGGTCACCAAGGTTTACTACGAGGACGACACGCAGGAAGAAGCGAACGAGGAGACTGACAGGGGCGCGACTTCCGCATCTACGTGGTCGAGAACGAGGAATGGAACGCGATGGCCGCGCCCAACGACTCGATGTACGTTTTCACCGGCCTGCTGGAGGACCTCGATGACGACGAGGTCGCGATCGTCCTTGGCCACGAACTCGCGCATGCCACCCACGAGCACTCACGGAAGAGCTTCAAGAAGACCATGCTCATTCAGCTCGCCGCCCTGGGCGTCGCCGCGATCGCCGAGGAGACGGTGAAGGACAAGGACAAACGCGCGGTTCTCCAGATCGCGGCGGTTCTGGGCGCCACCGCCTGGACAAACGGGTACGGGCGCTCACACGAGGACCAAGCCGATCGAGTCGGCCTTCGCTACGCCAATGAGGGAGGTTTCGACGTCCGCAAGGGTCCCGGGCTGTGGAACCGGTTTGCCGACAAGTACGGCGACTCGCCGAAGGTCCTCAACTTCTTCTTCGGAGACCATTCGGTGGCTCAGGATCGGGCGCGCAATCTGACCCGCGAACTGGCGCTCAACTACCGCCGCTGATCAGCGCGCGGCGCGCAAGGGGGGGCCTCCAAGCGGCCAATATCCCTGCGCGGGAGCGGCTACCGATCGGCACGGGCAGGTCGGGCCTCGACCGCCTCGCAGGTCCGCGCCCCAGATCAGGAGGCGTCTTGGGGCGTTTGTTTTCGCGCCGGACGCAGCAGCCGCCGGAGCAGGACGCTTTGGAAGGTGGGCTCTCCGTAGATCCCATGATGGTCGGCATCACCGAAGAAGGTGTGCGAGATTTCCGGCAGGCCCCATTCGAGCGCGCCGTCCGCATCCAGGTGAGAGCCGAGCACGCTCGATCTCGGCACCCGGCCGTCTCCCGCCTCAAACATGGTCTCCGCGTCCTTCGCGGAGCGAGCGCCGAATCGCGGTCTTTCCCCGAGGCGTTCGGGAGCCATGGCCCGGGTCAGCGTTTGCAGGCAGTCACCGCCCAGAACCGTGACCGGAATCGGGCAGCGGGTTTCGGGCGTTTGCGAGAGGGCCTGATGAAAGGCGACGGCGCGCTCGAGCAGGGCGCTCACGAAGGCGCGCCCTTCGTCGGTGTTGTCTTCGCTCCGAGGCGCCCAGGGGCCCCAGCCGTACTGCTGCCAGACGAGAGGGTCATGCAGGTCAATGTCCAGAGGATCGCCCTTGCCGTTGATCAGCGGCCTCGTCCCTTTGGGCGGCATCAACTGGTAGATCGCGGGCATATGGGCGATCACCCGCGCCGCGAGGGTGGTGTTCGACATGCCCACCGGGTTGCCGTTCAGCACCGCGTTCAACGAGAAAATGCTGCCCGAGTTGGGAGTGGCCACCACGATGAGCTGCGAGATTCGCCTCGATCCGGCCCAGGTGACGGGCCCCCCGGGCTCGGCATCCCCGTAGCGCAGGTAGTAGCGCGCGACCAGGCCGCCCATGCTGTGGCCCACAATGTTGAAGCGGGCGTCCGTTTCACCGCGCGCTGCGGCCAACGCGTCCAGGTAGTCGCCGAGACGCCGCGCCGATTCCACCAGATCCCGTCGCCAGTCGTAGGTGAAGACATGGAAGACGGCGCCCCGACCCCCGTTTGCCCGCACATTGCGATGAAAGCCCGCATTCCGCAGCAGACCGAGCAGGTCCGCGTATTCGGTGAAACCGAAGAGCCGCGGGATGACCGCATCGACGCCGATCAGTCCGAAGGGGCGAAGGGCGTCCCTGCTCGCTTTCAAGGGAAGAGTGGGCGGCAGTCTGAGATCGTGATGACCGAAGACGTTGCCCACGTTGAGCCACGCTTCGCTTCCATCCGGCCGTTCCAGCCGGCTGCCCAGAATTCCGGGAAGGATCACCGTGGCCGGGAGGTCCGGGTGTTCGCGCGATTCTCGAAGCAGTCGAGGGCTGAAGCGCCGCTCCGGCTTCAGGGCCTCATAGAGAAAGGCGCCGGCCAGGCCGGCGAGGACGCCGCCGGCGAAATGGCGCAGAGTGTGACCTTGACCTCGATCCGCCATGCGTCGAAGTCTAGTCTCGCAGGGGCACTGGACGCGGGCGCGAGCTATCCGTCAAAATTCGGCCATTCTCTCTCAACCGATCGCTTCGGTCCACGAGGATGCGACACCCTCGCGAGCGGGCGGTCAGTGGATGGCCGCGGCCGCGCGCAACTTCGCCGTGCCCGCATCGAGGGCGGCCACGACTTTCTTCGCCTCGGCGTCGAACATCGCTTTGTCCTTCTTCTCCACCGCTTCGCGCAAGGCGGGCATGGGCCAGGGCGCGTAGCCGGTGGTGAGTCCGGGGCCGATGAGCTGGTGCTTGAACCACGGACGTCCGGGCAGGCCCTCCTTGT
>JAENWE010000518.1 GCA_016650185.1 Vicinamibacteria bacterium
CCTAGGACCCCCTGGTCTCCACTCGGCAAGTCTTTGTTGACGCTCGAATCGCCCGAGTGAATCGGGCGATTCGAAAGGGGAGTTGCCGAGTTCCGACCAATTTGCGTGGTGAATATCAGCTTCACCCTGGCTCGTGCCGTCCGTTCCTGTGCGACGGCAGAGTTCCACCAAGGACTCCACGCCCCTGGTCTCCACTCGGCAAGTCTTTGTTGACGCTCGAATCGCCCGAGTGAATCGGGCGATTCGAAAGGGGAGTTGCCGAGTTCCGACCAATTTGCGTGGTGAATACCAGCTTCACCATGCCTCAGCGTCCTGCCTCGCAAGGGGAGCCTTGATCCGGGAAGCAGCGTCCGCCGAATGTTCCGGCCATTTCGCGTGGTGCGGGTTCAGGCACCTCCTTACTTTCCGCCGCTGCCCTTCAGGTATTTGAGGAGTTCCGATTCCGTTGAGAGGACCAGGACGGATTTCGCGTCGATGGTCTTCTCGAGGGTTTCGAGGGATTTCAAGAAAGCGTAGAAGTCTGCGTCCCGTTCGTAGGCGCGCGCGAAGATCGCGGTGGCCTTGGCGTCCGCGGCTCCCTTGAGCAGCTGCGCCTTCCGGTAGCCTTCGGACGAGGCCGCGAGCAGATCGCGCTCCTTCTGACCGCGGACCTCGGCCGCCCGCCCCGCGCCTTCAGATCGGCTCTTCTCGGCGATGCGTTTCCGCTCCGAAATCATTCGATCGAAGACCTTGGACTGAACGCTCTCCACGTAGTTGATTCGCTTGAAGCGAACATCCACCAACTCCACGCCGAATTGAGGGGTGATGACGGCGGCCTTCTCGAGGATCACCTCGGCGATCTTCGCGCGGCCGGTGACCACCTGGGCGTCGACTTCGGCGCTTTCCTCGACACCGCTCAGTTCCTCGGTGGCCTCGAACGTCCGATTGGTCTTTCGCACAAGTTCGATCACGTCGAACGAAGCGACGGCGTTACGAGTGGCTCCATCCACGATGTCGTCCAGGCGGCTCTGTGCCCCGCGTTCATCCTGGACGGCCTCATAAAAGCGCAACGGATCGGAGATTCTCCAGCGGGCGTAGGTCTCGATCCACAGATACTTCTTGTCCCTCGTGGGGATCTGGTTCGGGTCTCCGTTGAACTCCAGCCACCGCTTGTCGAATCGGTTGACCACCTGGATGAACGGAATCTTGAGGTGCAGTCCGGGTGTGGTGACGGCGTCGCCCGCCGGCTTGCCGAAGACGGTCAGAACGGCTTGCTCGGTCTCATCCAGGGTGTACAGACTCGACGAAACAAGGACGACCAGGATGGCCGCCCGAATGAGATTGTTGATGCTCATTTCTTCTCCTTCGTCACGTCTGTGGTCAGACCGTCGAGTTGGAGCAGGGGAAGAATGCCCTTCGCCTGCTGATCGACAATGATCTTGCTGCCCGAGCCTTCGAGAACGCGGGCGAGGGTCTCCAGGTACAGCCTTCGCCTCGTGACTTGGGGCGCCTTCTTGTACTCCGCGTAGACCGCTTCAAACCGCTTGGCATCGCCTTCGGCCACGTTCACGCGCTCCAGGGAGTAGCCCTCCGCGGCGCGGACCTGTTGCTCGGCCTCGCCCTTGGCCTGGGGGACCGCGCTGTTGTAATCGGCCAGGGCTTCGTTGATGGCGCGCTCCTTCTCCTGAATCGCCTGGTTAACCTCGTTGAACGCCGGTTTCACCTCGTCGGGAGGATTGACATCCTGGAGGACCAGCTGCTGGATTTCGATTCCGTTTCCGTAGTGATCGCAGAGGGCCTGAAGCTCTTCCCGGGTCTGGAGGGCAATGGCCTCGCGACCCACGGTCAGGACCTCATCCACGCTGTGATCGCCCACCACCTCGCGCATGGTGGACTCCGTCATGTCCCGCAAAGTCACGGAGACGCTGCGCAGATGGAACAGATACCGGTAGGGGTCCTTGATGCGGTACTGCACGATCCACTCCACCACCGCGACGTTGAGGTCGCCGGTGAGCATCAGCGATTCCTTCCGGGTCTCCTCGGTAGTCCGGAACTCCGACTGGGTTCCGGCCCTGAGCGTCTCGAACCCGAACTCCATCTTCAACTGGCGCTTGTCGGGCACCCGAGTGAGCCGCTCTATGCCGAAGGGCAGCCGGAAGTGGGGCCCGGGACCGGCGGTGCGCACGTACTTGCCGAAGCGCTGAATGACCGCTACTTCGTCGGCCGCCACCTGATAGAAGCCGGTGAAAAGGAACAGAAACACCAAGGCCCCGATCGCGTAGTTTCTCAGCAGCGAGCTGGAGATTCCGCCGCCGCCTGAGCCGCGAACACGCTTGCCCATGTCTCCGATCGCTTCCCAGAGCGGCTCGAGAGGATCCTGTCGTCCATATTCTGCCATGGGGCAGTATAGGCACCAGGCCCGTCTCGCCTTCAGCCCGGCGGTGGCGCAAAAGAAAAAGGGCGGGACCCTTTTTGAGGAGTCCCGCCCTGCTGAGCGGCGTACGGCCGCTAAGCGCCTACCAGTTCAAACGAGCGCCGAAGCGGATGACCCGCGGCGCAACGAGAGAGCTGATGAGATTTGCGTTGCTGGCATTTTGTGTGAGGCGAAGACTCTGCACGATGTCCGAATTCAGAACGTTGAACACATCGGCCGAGAACGTGACCTTCGCAGACTTGTACTTCACCGACTTGTCGAGCCGGAAGTCCACGTTGTGGAACGTGGGCAGCCGCTCGTCGCCGAGGGGGGAGAGGTACACCGTCGCCGTGCCCGCGCCATTCGCGCGGGTGGGGCTCAGGATGCCGGTGGGGGTGGGGTAGCCGCTGCGGCCGTTGTAGTTCGCCGCGATACCGATGTTCTGCCAGGGCACGGTATAAGACGCCGTGGCGCGAAGGAGCCACCGTGAACTTGCCTTTGGTGAACGTGTCCTGCAATCGATCCGGCCCGGAGACGAATCAGTGGTTGTCGGCGCTCTCCCGCGGAAGCACGGTGAGCCGGCAGTAGGACTGGAGAATCGAGGTCTTCTCCCCTATGTGCATGCGCAGGGTGTACTCGCCGGGAGGGATGTCCTGAGGGGTGAAGCCCAACACGTAGGACCTTCGACCATCGTCGCTCCGAACCACGTTCTCCACGATGATGGAGCCCGGAGAAAACTGCTTGCCGGAATCGTCGGAGAGCGTCGATCTGATGTCGACGTCAACCGCCGGGTCTTTGGCCGTCTCAGGGTCGTAGGCGATCAGCACCACTCGCTCTCGCCGCCCCGGCCGTACGTTGATCTCGGTGCGAGGAGTGAAGGGGACGCCGCCGAGTTGCATCTCGATAGGCATGCCCGACAGGTCGCCGCTCTTGAGCGCCACCGTCGACCAGCCATGCGGCGTATCGAGGAACAGAGGGGGGAGAAGAAACCCGCGAGAGGCCTCTCTCTTGGGCACGCTGACCTCAAAGAAGCGCATTCCCGATTCGCCGGTCTGGGGGCGCTGGGCCAGGAACTTCAAAGTGTATGGCCCCGGAGGGACCTCGAATCTACCCGCGAACGAAAGCCCAAGCCAATCGCTGCTGCTGCTGGCGATCGCCGCGTCCGCATCGAGCCGCAAGAAGTGTGCGAAGTGGTCCTCCACCTGCCCGGAAGTCGAGATAGCGTATCCGTACACTTCAAGCGGCCCCGCACTCGCGAGGGCGGCTTTCGGAACCTGAACCATGATGCCGAGGCTCTGCTTTTCGCTGTCCGATGGGACGGGCAGGATCAGCACACCGAAGGGCAGGCTCTCATTTTTCAGCTGCGGCTGGTCTCGGGCGAAGAGCAATTCGGCGGCCTCGAACTGC
>JAENWE010000519.1 GCA_016650185.1 Vicinamibacteria bacterium
GTGCCACGGGAAAGACGAGCCATCGTGGTTCGCCTTTTTGGGTGGCCGCTCGGCGCGCGGGGCCGCTGAAGCGGAATAGACTGGAGGGGCGCCCGCACCGGCAAGGTATGCACTGGTGTCGTGCGAAGGAGATGCCGTCTTATGAGAGTACGCTTTTGGGGAACCAGGGGATCGATCGCTACCCCCGGGCCGGGCACAACCCACTTCGGGGGCAACACCTCCTGCGTGGAATTGACCACGTCGGACGGCGACCTTCTGATTTTCGACTGCGGCACCGGTGCACACAGACTCGCCGCCAAGCTGATCGCCGAGGGCAAGAGCCAGATCAAAGCGAACATCCTCCTGGGGCACACTCACTGGGACCATATTCAAGGCTTTCCCTTTTTCAGCCCTGCCTTCGTGAAAGGAAACTCCGCCGCCATTTATGGCCCCGAAGGCAGCCATGGGTCACTCCATGACGTGCTTTCCGGCCAGATGGAGTTCACCTACTTTCCTGTCGAGCTGAGTCAGCTCCCGGCCGCGATCACGTACCACGACCTGGCCGAGGGAATTCATGCCATCGGCTCCGCGCGGGTAGCCACGCAATTCATCAACCATCCGGCCCTGACCCTCGGGTATCGGGTGGAGTCGAACGGCAAGGCCGTCGTGTACCTGGTGGATCACGAGCCCTTTTCCGATGAGCTCTGGCGAGCCGGGGCCGAACCCGGCCGGATCGAGTCCATCCTCCATGACGGCGATCGCCGGCACGCCCAGTTCATGGTGGATGCCGACCTCGTCATCCACGATGCCCAGTACACCCCCGAAGAATACGGTCCCAAGAAGAGCTGGGGCCACAGCACCTACGCCTACGCCGTCCAACTGGCCTCGGCGGCCGGGGTCCGGCACCTCGTCCTGACCCACCATGATCCCGATCACGACGACCACTTCATTGCCGACATCGAGCGCAGAGCTCGCGACCTGGCCCGGGATCTGGGAAAGGGACTGGACGTCTCCTGCGCGTATGAAGGGTGTGAGCTGGTGATCGAGCGTCGGACCAGTGTGCGGCCTTTCGAGACCGCAGACCCCTTCCAGGCCTCTCTCGCGCAGAGCCACCTTCACATCCTGGTGGTTGACGATGAGGCGGAAGCGCTCAAAGCGGTGGCGCGGGCCCTGGGCGAAGGTTCCTATGTGGTCCGCACCGCGCCGAGTGGCCCGGACGCGCTACGCATGATTTCCGAACAGATTCCCGACCTCGTAGTCCTGGATTACACGATTGCCGGGATGGACGGCTTTGAGGTTACGAGAGCGATCCGCGCCAACTCCGAGACCAAGGACGTACCGGTGGTGATGCTGACCGCCTTGACCGATGAGCCCAGCATCCGCAAAGGCTTCGAGGCCGGGGTGACGGATTACGTCACCAAACCATTCTCGTTACCCCAGCTGCTGGCCCGCGTCCACGCCTGTCTGGCTCGGACAAAACGGCGATAGGAACCACGGACTGCTAAGCCGGACATTGAGGCGATCCGGTGGCGGGTTGCGGTCGATGAGCTTTGGTGAGATGCTTTTTGTCGATGAGCTACGACGAAGGTCTAGGGGAGCGAATCCGCGGAACCATGGACCATCTTCACTGGGTGTCTGAGAGGAAGATGTTCGGCGGCCTGGCTTTCATGGTGAGAGGGCACATGGCGGTCGGCGTCGTGAAGGATGAACTGATGGTGCGGGTGGGGCCGGAGGCGTGCGCCTGGCTCATCGACAAACCCCACGCGCGAGCGATGGACTTCACCGGCCGCGCGATGACGGGCTTTCTGTTCGTCGAACCGCCAGGCCTCGAAGACGATCACGACCTTGCCCATTGGGTCGGCCACGGCGTCGAGTACGCGCTGTCCCTGCCGCCAAAGACCGCCCTGGTAGGGGCGCGACCACAAGAAAGGACGCGTCCCAAGACCGGAAAACCTCGACCGAAACGGTGAGCCGCCAGATCCTCGAGGAAATGTAGGGAGTGACTCCCCTGGCGTCAACCTCGGGCTCTCAGCACGATGAGAGCCCGAACGACCGGCCATCGAAGCGGCTGAGGGGCGGCCAAGGCTAAGGGCGAACGAGTAAGGCGACGCGTGGGAAGGCGAAAGTACCTGCGACATCGCCGATCAGCGTGATCTGACCGACGTAGAAGCCGGGCTTCAATGAACCGGCGGGGACTGCGAGTTCCAGGAAACTGTTGATAGCGGTCCCCGTTCGTCGCCGCGGGGCCTGGAAAACCAGGCCCATTGTGCGAGGAAGACGGTTTCTGCAGCCGAAGATCCCGCACGGAGGTTGGACAGGACCGGCGCTCCGAGGGTTGAATGGGACCCGTGGACGGGAGCGGCTCGTAGCCGAATGCGGGCCGACTTTCACCACAGACTCCCCGGCCACGCCTTCACGCGTAGGCGGTCTCAACCGCCGTATCTTGCGTCGCCGAACGCCAGCAGCGGGAAGAACACAAAAGGCAGGAAGACGAGCCCGAGCCCAAACCCCGCGCCCTTGCCGAAGCTCCCTGCGAAGGCGATCGTCACCAGGATGAACACGATGAAGTTCACCAGCGGGATGAAGAACAAGATGATCCACCAGATCGGCTTGCCGCTGATTTCCAACATCACGATCAAGTTGTAGATGGGGATAATCGATGCCCAGCCGGGCTTGCCCGCCTTCACAAATATCTTCCACATCGCGACAACCATGAGCAAAAAGAAGACCAGGGAGAGAAAACCGAACAGGCCCCCAAAAGCACCCACGGCCTCGCCGGCGTCCTCATCCTGCAGCGCCACCAAGCCCAACATCAGATTCACCATGTTCCGCTCCGTTCTTGATTTTGAGAGAGGCCGAGCCTCGCGAATGCGAGACCAGCGCGTTGACGACCTAGCCGGAGTGTAGCCCGAAAAGAAGACGCCAAAACGAGATCGACCGATTCGCACGCTCGCTGCCTGCTCCCGAAAAACCGACCTACCAGATCTTGCAGACGTTCTCACGGACCATGGGCTGACCCACCTTGCACGAAAAAGCCTGAGCGAACTCGGGGAGATTCGACACGATGCCGTTGATCCGATACTTCCCGGGTGAATGGGGATTGGTGGCCGCACTGACCCGCTGGTTCTCCGGGCGGTCGTTCTCGCACGCCCACTGCCCGAAGCCGATGAAGAAACGTTGCTCCGGAGTGAAGCCGTCGATGGGCGCGAGTTTCTGACCTGTCGCCGCCACCGCTTTCTGCCAGGCAAGATAGGCGATGAGCGTTCCGCCCAGGTCCGCCACATCCTCGCCCGAGGTCAGCTTGCTCTGGATCCTGATGTCGTCCACGATGGTGTAATCCGCGTACTGGTCCTGCACGCAGTTGAGACGCGTTTCGAAGGCGGTCGCGTCTTCCTTGGTCCACCAGTCCTTCAAATTGCCCTGGGCGTCGAATTGCCGGCCTTCGTCGTCGAAGCCGTGAGTCAGCTCATGGCCGATGGTCGAACCGGTATTGCCGTAGTTCGGCGCGTCGTCCATCTTGGAGTCGTAAAGAGGCGGCTGCAGAACCCCGGCGGGGAAGTTGATGTCGTTCATTTGCGGGTCGTAGTACGCGTTCACCGTGGGCGGGGTCATGCCCCACTCTTGCCGATCCACCGGCCGGCCGATTTTGGCCAGACTGCGCTTCGACTCGAACACGGTCGCGCGCCGGACGTTGCCCATGAAATCGCGCCGGTTCACGGTGAGCGCCGTGTAGTCACGCCAGCGGTCGGGATAACCCACTTTGTTGACGATGGTGCCGAGCTTCTCCATGGCTTTTTTCTTGGTTTCATCGCTCATCCAGTCGAGCTTGCCGATCTCGTCGGCCATGGCCTCCTCAACGTACCTGGTCATCTCGAGGGTCTTGGCCTTGGTCTGCGCCGAGAATGTCTTGTCCACGAACACCTGGCCGAGCGCTTCGCCGAGGTTGCGGTCGACGAGGCCCACGCACTTCTTCCAGCGCGGTTGATCCTGACTCACCCCCCGGAGCGTCTTGCGATAGAAGTCGAAGTCCGCGTCCACGAAGGCCTGCGACAGGTAAGGCGCGCGTGAGTGGGCGACGTGCCAGCGCAGATAAGAGGTCCACTTGGCCAGGCTTTGGGAGCCGATCAAGCGGTCCAGCTCCTTGAAAAACTCGGGCTCGGTCACGTTGAGAGACGACACGCCGTCCGCGCCTTCCTCGCGCAGGTAAACGTCCCAGTCGAAGTGAGGCGTGAGCGCCTTCACCTCGGCGCGGGTCATGACGTGAAACAGCTTGTAGGGATCGCGTTTATCGACCCGGGTGAGCGAGGCCTTGGCCAGCGACGTCTCGAGGTCGAGCACGTCGGCCGCGTCCTTCGTCGCTTTGGCCGCAGGCGTTCCCAGCAGTTCGAAGATGCGTTGCACGTGGGCCACGTATTTGGCGCGCAGTTCGACGCTCTTCTCGTCGGTCTTCGTGTAGTAATCGCGGTCAGGAAGGCTGAGGCCGCCCGCGCCCGCAAACGCGATGACCTTGGTCGAATCCGCGAAATCCTGATTGGCGCCGAAGCCGAAGGCGAGCCCGCCCCCCGCCATGGTCAGATGGGTCCGGCCGAGATAGGCCGCGAGCGCCGAGGTCGATGTCAGACTTCGGATCACCTCAAGCTCGGGCTGCAATGGCGCGCTGCCCGCGCGATCGATGGTCGTGGTGTCCATGCAGCCGCCATAGAAATCACCGATCTTTACCTCGGACGCGGTGCGCGAGGCGGAGGGGTGGCTCGCTTCCTCGAGCAGGCCGTGCAGGAACTGATAGTTCTCATCGTTGAGTTTGCCGTACACGCTCCACCGCGCCTGATCGGAGGGGATGGGGTTGTTCTTCATCCAACCGCCGCAGACGTATTGATAGAAGTCGCCGCACGCATCGGCCGTCCTGTCCATGGAAGGGAGGTCGAGGCTCGGCGTGTAGGGCTGGGTGGTCGCCACGACCGCCGCCTTCTGCGAGACGAGGGGGCCGCCAAAGGCCGCCAGAGCGGAGACAAGGATAAAAGGGCGCATATTGTTTCTCCTGATTCAGTGACCGGCGTCCCGAAGCGTGTCAGCTCTTGACGTAGATCTCTGCGCCGACGGTGGCGAATTCCTGGGACTTTTCGGCCATGCCCGCCTTCAGCGCGGCTTCTGCCTCCAGGCCCTGCTTCTCCGCATAGTCGCGGACATCCTGGGTGATCTTCATTGAGCAGAAATGCGGACCGCACATCGAACAGAAGTGCGCCGTCTTGGCCCCTTCGGCGGGAAGGGTTTCGTCGTGGAAGAGCCGGGCGGTCTCGGGATCCATGCCGAGATCGAACTGGTCTTCCCATCGAAACTCGAAACGCGCCTTTGATAGAGCGTTGTCCCAGATCTGTGCGCCGGGATGACCCTTGGCGAGGTCGGCGGCGTGGGCCGCGATCTTGTAGGCGATCACGCCGTCCTTGACGTCCTGGCGGTCGGGCAGGCCCAAGTGCTCCTTTGGGGTGACGTAGCAGAGCATGGCCGTGCCGTACCAGCCGATCATGGCGGCCCCGATGGCGGAGGTGATGTGGTCGTAGCCGGGAGCCACGTCGGTGGTGAGCGGCCCGAGCGTGTAGAAGGGCGCCTCGTGACAGACCGTGAGCTGACGGTCCATGTTCTCTTTGATGAGATGCATGGGCACGTGGCCGGGGCCTTCGATCATGACCTGGCAGTCGTGTTCCCAGGCGATCTTGGTGAGTTCGCCCAGCGTTTCAAGCTCCGCGAACTGAGCTTCGTCGTTCGCGTCGGCGATCGACCCGGGGCGAAGGCCGTCACCCAAAGAGAAGCTGACGTCGTACTGTGAGAGGAGTTCGCAGATGTCGCGGAAGCGGGTGTAGAGGAAACTCTCCTGATGATGCGCGAGGCAC
>JAENWE010000520.1 GCA_016650185.1 Vicinamibacteria bacterium
GACGGTGTGCGCGCTCCCGCGCTGTACTGGAACTGGGCTCAGGCCGCTTCGGCCGGCGGAAGAAAGGGAGAAGCCCTGTGGGCTCTCTTGTGCGCTCAGGATCTGGCCCCGCGCGATTCCAGCATCAATCGTGAGATGGAAAGACTTCGGGTTGAGCTTGGTCTCGATCCCTCAGAACTGTCGCGCGGGTTTCTGGGCGATGCACGCACGTTCGTTCGACGGTTTCGATTCGATGCGATTGGAGTCGTGATCATGGTCTTCTCCCTCGTCATGAGCTTGAGAAAGAAGGCGCGCGCCGCATTCCTCAGTTTCCTGATGGGCCTCGCCCTGATGTCTCCCTTCTTTGGAGGCCCCTGGCGCGAGTCGAGAGGGGTGGTGACCCAAAAGGACGCGCCTCTTGTGGACGTTCCGCGCACCGATGCGGTCGCGCTCGCCAATTTGAGAGAAGGCGAAGTGGTTCCTCTCCTCGGTGAAGAGGGCGACTACGTGAAGATCCAGGACGCTTCCGGAGCCCGGGGTTTCGCTCACAAGGACGACGTTCGAAGAATAGGGGTGGATTAGCCGTGCCGGAGACCCTGACCTTCGACGGTGATGCCCTTCACCTGCTCGATCAGCGCGCCCTGCCGGTGGACGTCCGCTATGAGGTGTGTCGAACCCCGGAGGAAACCGCCCGTGCCATCAAGTCCCTGGTGGTCCGCGGGGCTCCCGCCATCGGCGTGGCCGCCGCCTATGGCGTCGCCTTGGCGGCCCGGCGGGCTATGGAGTCGGGCGCCGCGATCGACCTAGCCTTGACCGACGCGCACCGGATTCTGGCCGCAAGCCGCCCCACGGCGGTGAACCTCTTCTGGGCTCTGGACCAGATGCGTCGAGTGCAGCGTTCGTTGCCTGGCGCGTCCAGCGAGACCCTGTTCGACGCCCTCGCCGCCGAAGCGCGAAAGCTCCAAAGCGACGACGTCGCATCTTGTCGGTCCATGGGCGAATTCGGAGCGTCATTATTCCCGGCTGGCGCCCGAGTGCTGACCCACTGCAATGCGGGAGCCCTGGCCACCGCGGGATATGGCACGGCCTTGGGCGTTATTCGCTCCGCGCATCGGCAGGGAAAGATCGACCGGGTTTTCGCGGACGAAACCCGCCCGGTTCTTCAAGGCGCCCGTCTCACTGCGTGGGAACTCGTGAACGATCAGATTCCCACAACTCTAATCACCGATTCGATGGCCGGATTTCTCATGTCCCGCGGGGAGATCAACTGTGTCGTCGTCGGAGCGGACCGCATCGTCGCGAACGGCGACGTGATCAACAAGATCGGCACGTATTCCCTGGCGGTTCTGGCCCGCGAGCACAGGATTCCTTTCTATGTGGCCGCGCCCCGCTCGACCTTCGATCTAGCCACGCCGACGGGGAAGGACGTGACCATCGAAGAACGCGATCCCATGGAGGTCCTCGAGTTCGGCGGCATCAGAGTCGCTCCGGTCGGCGTGGACGTGCGCAATCCAGCCTTCGACGTGACCCCTTTCGCTCTCGTCACCGCCATCATTTGCGAAACGGGCGTTGCGCAGGCCCCCATCGCCGAAGCTCTCATCCGCCTGGTCGCCCTTCCCTTTGACCCCGCCCTCGACCCGGCAGTTCGTTAGACTGGGCCCTTCTTTCTCTGGTTATTGAGGGACGCATGCACATAGGACTTTTTTCGGGCCCGGCCTCCAAGGTCAACGCTGATCTGCTGGTCTTTCTCGTTGACGAGAGAGAGAACATGCATGCGATCGACGATCCCGCGATCGCGGCCGTGGTGAGCGATGCCGCCGCACGCTTCAAGGCCCGGACCCTCGCGCGCGAGCTCATCCAGAATCAGGGCGCTCGGACCATCGTTGTGTTTTCGTCCACCCACATCCGGGGCCTGAACACCTGGGAGACGGTGAAGACGGTGATGGCCAAAGCCCTCCGCCTGGCCCGAGATCTCGGTCTTCCCCGAGTGGCGGCCTTCTTCAACCATCAAGACGCCGCCCCTCTGATTGGGAAGGCCGTGGAGGGCGCCGTGCTCGGCGCTTACACCTTCGATCAGCATCGAGTGGAGAAGGAACGATTTTTCAAGGAGAAGCTGGCGCTCGAGATTGTGGTTCACCCCGATCACCAGGCTGATGCCGAGGCGCGTAAAGCCCGCTATGCCTGGGTCTCCGAGAATGTCAACCTCGCCCGGGATCTCATCAACGAGCCGGCCAATGTGGTCACCCCGCAGGTGTTGGCCGAGCGCGCCCAGCAGATAGCCATCGAGACCGGGCTTCAGTGCGAAGTTCTGGACGAGACTGCGCTCAAGGCCAAGGGCTATCGGGGCCTTCTGCACGTCGGTGCGGGTAGCGCGACCCCGCCCCGCATGGTCATTCTGCGTCACATTCCACGTCAGAGTTCGGCGGAAACCATTGCCCTCGTGGGCAAGGGACTCACCTTCGACTCGGGCGGCATCTCCATCAAATCCGCCGACAAGATGTGGGAGATGAAGGGGGACATGGCCGGCGCCGCCGCGGTTCTGGCCGCGATGCGCACCATAGGAAGGCTCCAGCCGAGCGTCCGCGTGATCGGTATCTTGTGCTGCGCGGAGAACATGCCGGGGAACAGTGCGAATCGTCCGGGCGACATCTTCATGGCCAAGAACGGCAAAAGCGTGATGGTCGACAACACGGACGCCGAAGGCCGGCTGGTCCTGTCGGACGGTCTGGCCCGCGCGGGCGAAGAGGGCGCCACTCATGTCGTCGACGTGGCCACGCTCACCGGCGCCGTGGTGAGAGCCCTGGGGCCCTCGGTGGCCGGGATCCTTGGCTCGAACCCTGAACTCGTCCGCCGCGTGATCGCCGCCGGAGAGAGCCACGGAGAAGCCTTCTGGGAACTGCCTCTCATCGAAGAGTACCGGGATTCGTTGAAGACGTCCTACGCCGATATCAACAACATCGCTTCGGGAGGCGTCGCGGGCGCCATCACCGCCGCCCTCTTCTTGCGCGAGTTCGTTCCGGAGGGCGCCGCTTGGGCACACCTAGACATCGCCGGGCCGATGTTCCGTGACCGCGACTGGCGCTACTACGAAGCCGGAGCTCTGGGCTTTGGAGTGAAGACGCTCGTCCATCTCGTCGAACGATTCAGAGAGAAGTTCTAGGATCCCGTTGATCGATCAGGCCCTCTCTCCCCTGCTGCTGGGCCTCATTGCCGCGCTCGCGAACGTGGCCGGGGGTGTGATCCTCGTTTCGAGGCGTCACTGGAACGATCTCGTTCTGCGCTACTTCGTGGCCCTGGGCGCGGGCTTCATGCTGGCCACGACCCTGGTTCACATGCTTCCGGTCGCGGTCAGGGACGCGGAGCGGGGTCCACTTCTGATTCTCGCCGGTTACTTTCTCGTCCACTTCTTTGAGCACACGGTGGCGCCGCATTTCCATTTTGGTGAAGAGACGCACGCGCACGCCATGGAAACCCCCTCCGCCCCCTGGACGGCGCTGGTCGGCCTCTCCGTGCACGCATTCTTCGATGGACTCTCCATCGCCTCGGGCCTCGCGGTGTCGAGATCGCTGGGGCTTCTCGTCTTCCTGGCCATCCTCCTCCACAAGCTCCCAGAAGGCTTCACGGTCGCTTCGATCGCTCTCGCCTCGGGGCACGGTCGGGCCGGAGCCTTGCGTTCGTCGCTGGTCCTCGCCGCGGCGACCCTCATGGGCGCCCTCTCCCTGGTGGATCCATCCTGGGTGGGCTTGGCCCTGCCTCTCTCCACCGGCGTTACCCTCTATGTGGCCGCGTCCGACCTCATTCCCGAGGTGAACTCAATTCGAGGCGTCAGAATGGCCGCGGCGGTCTTCGCGGGCGTGGCGCTTTCCCTCTTGGGCGGCCGGCTCTTCGACCTCGTTGGACTGCGCTGAAAAAGGCGACCACCTTTCGGGAGTCGCCTCTCGTACGGCTGCCAGGCGCCTCAGGCCTTTCGCCGAAACGCTCCCATGAACTCCTTGAGCATCAGCGGGTTGTTGCTCTTGATCGCTCCGGTGATGAAGTCGGTGGCGGAAGGTGTCTTCTTCCCGCTCCACACGTCCAGAAAGATCTGCGCCGTGGACTTGAAGAAACAGTCCGCGTCGTCGGTCTTTCCGGGCTTGACCGTGCAGGCGTCGGCGCTCAGGTTCACCGTCCACTTCTCGATGTCGTCGAGCGAGAAGTAAAACGTTCGGGGCGTCTTGACGCTGCCCTTGACGAACATCTTGGGGAGAGCCTCGAACATCTGCGCGACTTCGCTCTTGGCCACTAGTTCTTCACCTGGGGAAGGGTATCGACAAACTCCGAGACCAGCTTCTTCTGAGCCTCGGGGGTCATCGAGGACGTGACGATCTTCGCCGCGCCCAGAACGGCCAGATCCACCACTTCCTCTCGGAGCTTGGCGAGAGCCACGGAAGTCTCCCGCGCGATCTGTTCCTTGGCGCGCCGCACGATATCGTCGCCTTCGGCACGCGCTTTGGCCATCAAGTCGGCTTTGAACTCCTCGGCCTCCTTGGAGGCCTTTTTTATGATCCCTTCGCGCTCGGCGCCGATCTGGCGAATCAGCTCCTTGTGTTGAGCCAGCGTCTCCTGGGCCTCGGCGTTCGCTTTCCGCGATCCTTCGAGCGCGTCCCGGATTGACTTCTCGCGCTCGTCGATGGCCTTGAGCAGGGGCCCCCAGGCAAACTTCGAAAGAACGAGAACGAAGAGGGTGAACAGGACGATCGTAAAGAACGACAGCGTCCAGTTGATGTCCGTCAACCCCCCCGCCAGGACGAGGGGAGCCGTCAAGTTCGGCAACAAGCTCTCAGGCCTTGATGACGAGCAGGATCATGATGACGAGCGCAAACAGAGTCGCGCCTTCGATCAAGCCGGCGGCCACGATCATGGCCCCGCGGACTTCACCGGCGGCGCTGGGCTGACGTGCGATGCCTTCCATCGCGGAGGCCGCAAGCTTGCCGATGCCAAGACCGCCACCGATGACGGCGAGACCAGCGCCGAGTCCGGCTCCGAGATACGCGAGTCCTAGGGGGTTTTCCATGTGTTGTTTGCTCCTGGTGAGAAGGGGGTTAGAGGTGGTGAGGCTGATTCTAATGCGAGGGATGGGCGTACATGCCGATAAAGATGGCCGAAAAGAGCGTGAATACGTAGGCTTGAATGAAGGCCACCAGGATCTCGAGGCACATGATGAACAAGGCCATTCCTATGGAAATGGGAATCATCACGATGCCCAGAGCCGCCGAAACCGGGTAGGAAAGGGCCACCAGCATCAGGAGCGCCGTGAGCATCATGTGGCCGGCCAGCATGTTGGCGAAGAGGCGGATCATGAGCGCGAACGGTTTGGTGAACATTCCCAGGATTTCGATGGGAATCATGACCAGAAGCAATGGCGCTGGCAGCCCATGAGGAACCAGATTCTTGAAGTGCCCAACCACGCCATAATTGGAAATCCCCGCGTACTGCTGCGCCACGAACGAGATGAAGGCCAGGGCAAAGGTCACGGAGAGGTTCCCGGTGGAGGTGGCGGTGAAAGGCAGCAGGCCGAAGAGCGCGGCGAAGAGAATGAAGAAGAAGAAGCTCAGGAGCAAGGGCGTGTATTTTTCTCCCTCCCCGTGGCCGATGCTCTTCTCCGCCATCTCGTCGCGGACGTAGACCACCATGACTTCGACCGCGGACCCGATACCTCTGGGCGCGCCGTCCTTGTAGCTCGCGATCGCGAGTCGCGCGGCGACGATCACCACGGCCATCACCACCAACATGAAGAAGAGATGCTTGCCGGGGAAGACGATCGGTAGACCGAAAGGGTGATACTCCGCCTGGTCGGTCACGTGGTGCATCAATATCTCAGAGGGCCCGCCGTGGCCCTCGTCACCGCCCGCATGCGCTTCGCCGGTGGAGCCCTCCGCGTGGCTTTCCGTGGCGGCAGGGCCCTTGGATTCCGCGGGTGTCGCCGTCGTTTCAGCGGCCGGAGAAACGGCGACGGCGGGCTCGTTCGGGGTCTCGTGCTGAGGCGCCAGAGCGAGGGCGGAGGCGAGAAGAAGAGCGCCAAGGATCATGAAGCTTGAACCCGCCTTGAGAAATCCTGCCGAGACCACAAAGACACTTCGGCGGCAATGAAGAGACCGGTGTACGTCAAGAGGGCCACCGCCAAGGCTATGGCGGGCAGGAGGAGGATCTTGAGACCGATCCAAAAACCGGCCAACGTGGCCGCCATTCGGAACAGCATGCCTCCGAGAACCGCGCCAAAAAAAGCTTTCGTCGATTGGCGGGTTCCGCCGATATGCGAAAGCAGGAGGGCACTCAGAGCATTTCCGGTCGCGAGCAAGGCCGAGAAAAATACCGCGGTCTCTGCGGCAATGTCGGAGATCAACCCGGCCACAATGAGGGAGGACGCGGCCGCGAACAGGGTCATGCCGAACGCCAGTTGAAGCGAAGTGATCAAGGCTTTTGGGGGATCTAGCTTTGAGACTGAGGCCACGAGGTCATTGGTTAAGGCCGGTTGAGGCTCGACGCCATCCTCACGAACTGGATAAGGGCGGCGACGACCCCCAGCAAGCCAAAAACGAGAGCCAGAACCGGCCTCGTCCCCGCCAATTGGTCGAGCCAGAAACCGAAGGCGAAACAGAGCCCGACGGTTACGGCAAGCGCCGTGCCCAGACCGAGATAGGGTGCGGCCTCACGGAGAACCTTTGCGAAATCGCTCGACGGAGTGTTTCGCGAAGGCACCCTTGCCCCCTCTCGCCCATGGACGAGCGGCTGTTGACCAGTTTGTAGGGACGGATCCTGCCAAGCACCCGTCATTTACTGGGCGAGAGACTACCAGAGCCAGGGACCCCCGACAAACCTTCTCTCACCGCGATCGACGAAGCGTGTTCCGTATTCCCAACCACCAGATCGAGGGCGTGGCCAAGCACCGGGGACAAGGCCGAGA
>JAENWE010000521.1 GCA_016650185.1 Vicinamibacteria bacterium
GCCGCCCTTCTCGCCCGCGATCAGAACGTCGGCGCAGGCGACGCCCTCGGGATAGAGAAGATTCCCATGTTCCTTGACGATGAGCTGGCGCCGCAGCGGAATCATGAAGAGCACGCCGATAAAGCCACCGATCAGGGCCAGGACCAGAATCCGCGTGTATTCGAGACCAAAGCCCAGGAAAATCAGGGCCGGCAGGGTGAAGATGACGCCGCCCGCCACCGACTCCCCGGCCGATCCGGTGGTCTGGACGATGTTGTTCTCGAGAATGGTGGGGCGGCCCAGGGCACGCAGCACCGAGATCGAGAGCACGGCGATGGGGATCGATGCGCCCACCGTGAGCCCGGCCCGCAGACCCACATAGACGGTGACCGCGCCGAAGATGATGCCAAACAACATTCCCAGACCGACCGCGCGAAAGGTGAGTTCGGGCATGGTCGCGTCATCGGGAACGTAGGGTTTGAACGCTCTGGTTTCGAGGACGGTTTCGGCCATGAGGCCTCCTGAAGAGTGAGGAAGACGGGGGCAAGATCCAGCGGGGATCAAAAGTGTCGTTCGGGAGCCTACGATGAAAATCCTTCCTCCGGGCTTTGCGAGATCACGAATCCCGTTCCTATACTTTCCAAACGCCATGAAAATTCGACTGATCCTGGTCCTCGGCGTGGTGGCGCTCGCGTCGCTCAGTGCGGCGCAGATCGACCCGCGGGCCGACCCCGCCTATCTGGAGTCGATCTATGGCCCGGTGGTGGACGTGGGCCTCACCGATCTCGCCTTCAGCCCAGAGTCCTACAGCGGACGGGCGCTACGAGTCAAAGGGAGGGTCGGGATCCAGGGAATCTCCGGAGACAGCTTCGAACTCAGCGAGGCGGGGGCCCGAATCACCATCATCCCTTTCCGTCGGGGCATGAACGAGGATGAGATCACGAACCTCTCGGGACAGATCATCGAGGTCACCGGCCTCTTTCCGCCGCGCAGCGGCGGCGCGGCCGACCAGGTTGCCGGCGGCGCCGGAACCATAGTGTTCTGGCGGTGGCTCGGCCCTCCGGAGAAAGTGAACAAGAAGAACGCCGCCATTATCACCCTGGAGCAACTGGTGGGACGGGACGGAAAGATGGACGGACAACTGGTGAGAGTGGTGGGCAAATTCCGCGGCCGGAATCTCTTCGCAGATCTTCCCTCCCGCTCCATGCGCACCGCCAACGACTGGGTGGTCAAGGATGACCTCTACGCGGTCTGGGTCACCAACCGAAAGCCGAAGGGTGACGGCTTCGAGCTGGATCCAGCCATTCGTCGCGACACGAATCGCTGGGTGGAGGTGATCGGCCGACCCACGACCAAGAAAGGCGTGGTCATCATCGATGCGTCCGAAGTCTCATTGACCCAGCCGCCCACCCCAAAGGCCGACGCCGCTCCCCCACCCCCTCCGCCCGAACGGGCGATAGTTCCGCCCATGATCGTTTTCTCTCTTCCGCTGGACGGCGAGAGCGATTTCGATTTCTCGGGGCAGATCACTGTCCAGTTCAACAACGACATGGACGAAACCACCTTCAAAGGACGCGTGGGACTGCGCTATGAGGGGGCCCCTCAACCCGGAGATCCGGGCTTCGAGTTCATGCGGATCTCGTACAACCCGGGTTCCAAGGCGCTCATTGTCGACCCGGGCGCGCCAATTCTGCGTGATCGGATCCTGGATCTCGTCCTGCTCACCGGTATTCTCGATGTGGACGGCCAGCCTCTGGTGCGGCGAGACGGAAAGCCAGCTCAGAAAGACATCGCCGAAGTGCTCCGCTTCAGAGAGTAGCGGCCGCCCGCCCAAGCTCCAGCTCGCGCGAAGCTAGGCGACGCCGAGACGCCTCAAGGCGCTGGCGCCAATGTCCCGACGGTACTGCGAACCCTCCAGCTCGATCTGTCCGACCGCAGCGTAGGCTCGATTCAAGGCCTGGGGCAGTGAGGCTCCGAGAGCAGTGACGGCCAGAACTCGGCCGCCGGTGGTCATCAGCTTCTGCCCATCGAGCGTAGTGGCTCCGTGGAGAATCTGGAGACCCTCCTCGGCATCGGGGAGGCGGCGGATCTCGCGACCCTTGATGGTGTTCTCGGGATATCCCTCGCTCGCGACCACCACGCACACTGCCGGTTCCTTGGCCCACTCCACCTTGACGTCCGCGAGAGCGCCGTCGGCGACGGCTACCAGGAGAGAAGCGAGATCGCTCTTGAGCCTGGCCAGAATCACCTGACACTCGGGATCTCCGAAGCGGGCATTGAACTCGAGCACCTTGGGTTTCCCGTCGGCGCCGATCATGAGGCCGGCGTAGAGCACTCCGGAGAACGGCCGACCCTCTTTGGAGAGGCCGGCGATCGTCGGGATGATGATCGTGCTCATGATCTCCTTGTGAATCTCGAGCTTGAGATTCAAGGCGGGAGAAACGGCGCCCATGCCTCCGGTGTTCGGACCCTTGTCTCCGTCCTTTAGACGTTTGTGATCCTGCACACTCGCGAGGGGAATGGCCCGCGTTCCGTCGCACAGCACCATAAATGAGACTTCCTCGCCGGGGATGAACTCTTCGATGACCACGCGCTCGCCCGCTTTTCCAAAACGCTTCCCCTGAAGCAGCGAGGCCGCGGCCGCCACCGCCTCCTCGAGGGTCTCGCAGATGAGCGCCCCCTTCCCCGCGGTCAGACCGTCGGCCTTGACCACGCAGGGGAGGCCGAGTTCTCCCTCGGTGAGAATTCGCTCCGCCTCATCGAACGAGCCGCAAATGGCGTACCGTGGCGAGGGCACGTGGTGCCTGGTGAGAAATTCGCGGGCAAAGGCTTTGGACCCCTCGATCTCGGCGGCGGATCGCGTCGGGCCGAAAATGCGCAGGCCGCGCTTCTTGAACTCATCGACAATGCCCAGCATGAGAGGGAGTTCGGGGCCCACAATGGTGAGATCGGCTTTGATGGTCTGAGCGAAATCGGCGAGCTCGACCGTGTTCGAGGCCGCGATGGGAACCAGCCGGGCATGCTTTGCGATGCCGGCATTCCCCGGCGCGCAGTAGATGTCATCTACAGCACCTATTGTGCTTTCGCGGAGCTTCGCCACAATGGCATGTTCCCGCGCACCGCCTCCGACGACCAGAATCTTCATGGATTGTCCCCTATGGTCGGTTCAAAGGGCTGGACTTGTCAACTGCCCGACGGTTCATTCTCGGCCCGCGGCCCGGGCGTAGATGTCGCGGACAGGGAGGCCGGTGGCGTGAGCCGCTTCTTTGGCCGCCTGCCTCGCGGTCGCTCCCATCGAGACCTCGGTGTCGAATCGAACGAGGGCTTCCTCCATCGTGCCTGACTTCGGCGGCGCGGCCTTTGCGCCGGCCACTACCAGCACGATTTCGCCGCGCACTTCGGCACGGGCGCCGAGATCGTTCATAAGTTCCGACAAACGGCCGCGTTTCAACTCTTCGTGAAGCTTGGTCACCTCGCGACACAGAAAAGCGTCGCGATCTCCAAGCACCGCCAACATGTCGGCGAGCGAAGCTACGACGCGGTGCGGAGCCTCGTAGAAAAGAAGCGTCGCGCGTTGATCCTTGAGGGATAGGAGGCGAGTCCGACGGGCCGACGCGGTGCGAGGAAGGAAGCCGGCGAAGAGAAACTCATCGGAGGGAAGCCCGCTCGCGGAGAGGGCGGCCACGAGCGCCGACGGGCCCGGGATGGGGGTCACGCGCACGCCCCGTTCGTGCGCGGCCCGAACCAGGGGAAACCCGGGGTCGGAAATGGTCGGAGTTCCCGCGTCGCTCACGAGGGCAATGTCTTCGCCCCGACCGAGTCGATCGAGAAGTTCATCAATCCGGGCCAGTTCGTTGTGCTCAAAACAGGAAATGAGGGGCTTCCTGATCCCGAGATGATTGAGCAGCTTCGCGGTTCGCCGCGTGTCCTCGCAGGCTATCAAGTGCACTTCTTTCAGGCACTTAACGGCCCTGAAGGTCATGTCGTCAAGGTTCCCGATCGGCGTCGACACTACGAAGAGCGTTCCTGCCGTTTCCTTGACAGGTTCAAAGGCCATCGCCTAGCATTCCCCTCTAATTCCCGTGCGTCCCTTGGGGTTTCGACTGGAGAGCTGAATTTCCAGGAGTCTCATTGTTTGGATTGCTTGGAAACCTTCGTCATAAAGACGTCATTTGAGGAGAGAGGCTCTTGGCCGAAATCAGGTTGCAAGAAGGCGAGACAATCGAAAGCGCCCTCCGCCGCTTTAAGAGAAAAGTCCAGCAGGAAGACATCATCAAGGATGTCAAGAAGCATAGTTTCTATTTGAAGCCGGGTGAGAAA
>JAENWE010000522.1 GCA_016650185.1 Vicinamibacteria bacterium
CTCACCACTGGCCAGGGAGAACCGGAGCAGGTACAGGGCATGCAGACCGCTCATGACTACCTGCCCTTGCTCGGGCTGACCCCCGCGATTGGCAGCCCGATCGTGGCAGACCAGGATCGACCGGGCGGCGCCGATGTCGTCTTGTTGAGTCACGGGCTCTGGCAACGCCGATTCGGCGCGAGACCTGACATCGTCGGTCAGGCCATCAACCTCGACGGGCGTCCGCACACCGTCATCGGCGTCATGTCTCAAACCGCGAGCCAGTTCCCCATGAATCAAGTGGCGGTATGGACTCCTCGCCCCACGGAGGTGTCCTACCTCGTGAGGCAGCAGGTTGACGGCGGCGGCTTCTTCTTCAACGTTGTCGCCCGCCTGAAACCCGGAACTACCCTTAAGACCGCGCGCGCGCAGGTGGCTGATATCGCCCGCGCCTATGCTCTCTCGCACCCCACAAACGCCGACGTAAAGGCGAGCGCCGAGGTGAACCCCATCCTGGACGGCCTGGTGGGAGATCAACGCCAGACGTATCTCCTTCTCTTCGCGGCGGTCGCGTGCCTGCTGCTCATCGCGAGCGCCAACGTCGCGAACCTGACCCTCGCCCGTTACGCGGCACGCCGGAAAGCTATAGCCATCCGCTACGCCTTGGGCGCAGGGCGCCTTCAGGTGATGACCGAGATGGTGGCGGAGAGCGTTGTCCTCGCGCTCCTTGGAGGGGTTGCCGGGGTCGCGCTGGCGAGCGGCTCTCTGGGCTTCGTCAAACAGTGGGCGGGGAATCGCATTCCACGAGTCGAGGAGGTGTCTCTCGACCCTGCCGTTCTTCTGTTCTCCTTGGGCGTGTCCGCCCTGACCGGCCTGCTTCTCGGACTCCTGCCCGCCTGGCAGACGGCCAGACCCGATCTCACCGACGCCCTGAAGGACAGCAGCCGAGATACTTCGGGCGGTCGAAAACAAAGCCGCACCCGATCCGCATTGCTTGTCGCCGAAGTCGCCGTTTCCTTCGTGCTTCTCGTCGCGGCCGGGCTGCTGGTGTCAAGTTTCATGAGGATCCAGAAGGTGGATCCTCAGTTTCGGCCGGAGGGTATTTTGATGGCCGGCGTGCAGGCGCCGGGCGAACGATACCCTGATGGGAGCGAGGAGCTGGCTCGGTTCTACGCGCGCCTGATCGAGCGCGCCAGCGCCGTTCCGGGGGTCAAAGGGGCCGCGATCGCGGATACGCCGCCGCTATTGGGAGCCGGTCAGTCTCCCTTCGCGATCGTTGGCCAGCCGATACCACCCATCGGCAAGCAAGCCATGGCTTTGCGGCACATCGTGAGCGAGAAGTTCTTCGAGCTGATCAGCGTCGGCGTCAAGCGGGGTCGCGTCTTCAGCATCAATGACACCCGAGTGAGCCCCCAGGTCATCATCATCAACGAGACCCTGGCGCGTCAGGCCTTTCCCGATCGAGATCCCATCGGGCAAAAGCTGGTGACCGGGATGCTGCAAAGGGAAGCAGAAATCGTCGGAGTCGTCGCGGACACCCGGTCCGTGGACCTGGGGACGCCCTCGGTCGCCGAGATGTATTACCCGGTGCTCCAACGCCCGGAGGGCTTCACCAACGTGCTGGTGAAGACGAGCGGGGAGCCTCTCGCGCTCCTGGGTTCGCTGCGCGCCGCTCTCGCCGAGGTGGACGCCAACATTCCCCTCACCAATCCGAACAGCTATGAGACACTGGTGCTTCAGAACACCGCGGTCCGCAGGATGATCATGGCCCTGCTCGTCGCATTCGCGTCGGTGGCCCTGATCTTGTCGATGTTCGGGGTCTACAGCGTCATGGCCTACGCGGTGGGTCAGAGAACCAGCGAGATCGGCGTGCGGATGGCGATGGGGGCTCTTCCTGAGCAGGTGCGGGGAATGATCGTGACCCAGGGCCTTCGCTTGACCGCTGTGGGAGTTGGAGTCGGCGTCCTTGGGGCGTTGTTCGTGACTCGCATGATGCAATCCATGCTGTTCGAAACGCCGGCCGCAGACCCGATCATCTACGCGTCCATTACCGCGCTCCTGATCGCCATCGCGGCTCTCGCCTGCTGGATTCCTGCGCGCCGCGCCGCGGGGGTTGACCCTCTGGTCGCCCTGCGTGACCAATAACCGGGGTACTCGATGAGGAGCCGTTTGCGCCGGCTCCTGAACGAACTTTTGAAAGGAGACCACCAAGAGATCAGGAGCGTGCTCCGAGTCTGACGCGACCCTGGAGTGATGCGAAACCTATTAGGAGGATCGTAGATCGGCCGGCGCCTTCAGCGAGGCGAATCGAAACGACGGCCGCCGATGTAGATGGCGTCCAGGCTGCGCGTGTTGGCGATGGCGTCGAGCGGATTTGCGCCCAGCACCAGGAGGTCGGCGAAGCCGCCTTTCGCAATCGTCCCGACTGCGCCCTGCTTGCCCCAGCAAAGGGCGGCGTCGCCGGTGGCCGACACGATGGCCTGCATCGGCGACAGCCCGGAGGCCACCATCATCTCGAGTTCGAGGTGTTCGAAGAAGCCCTGGAAGCGCCCGGCGGGACCGGTATCGGTGCCCATCGCGATCCTTATGCCCGCGTTGGAGACTCGCTTGAGGTTGCCCCTCGCCACCTCCAGGCCAGCCTTGTACTTCTGGCCCTGCGCCCACCCCGGGCTGGCCTTGATCCGTGCGTGGCGGGCCGGATCCTCAAGCTCGGCCGAGATTTCTTCGGAGTAGCCGCGATGGAAGAAGGGGTCTTTGGTCCAGGGCGGCGCACTGTCATACACGAAGGTCGACACCTCGCGCATGAGGGTCGGAGAGTAGCAGGCATTGTTCGCCTTCATCGCTTTGATGAACGCGTCGTTGACGGGCAGGTCGCGCACGCTGTGAACGATGAAATCGGCGCCGGCCCGGGCGAGCGCCGTGGCGTCGGAGAGATAGAAAAGGTGCGCTCCGAGCCTGAGGTGCGCGGCCCGGGCGCGCTCGAGAGTGGCGCGCCAGGCTGCTTCCGGCATCTTCTTCGATGTGCCCAGATTGTCGTCGACCCGAATCTTGATGAGGTCGGGTCGGAGCGCAATGACCTTGTCGGTAGCGACCGTTGCCGCCTCCGCGGTCTCGGCGAAGACACTGGGCCCGGCGAGGAAGACTCGCGCCCGCCCCGGCGGAGCTTCGGCCTGCTCGGCGCGAAGAGCGAAGGCCTCCGCATCGTCGTCACCCAGGGAGAAAACGGTCGTGACGCCGTACGTCGCGTAGGCGCGAAGCTGGCGCACCAGGTTGTCGCGGGTGTAGTACTCCGGGCCGGACTTCAAGCCAAAGACGGCCGAGAGATGTCCGTGTGCGTTCACGATGCCGGGCATCAGCGTCTTGCCGCGCAGGTCGATCCGGTTGGCGCCCTGGGGCGCCCGCACGCTCGCCGCGGGGCCAACCTCTGTGATCACGCCGTCGCGCACCACCACCGTGCCGTGCTCGATGACATGGCCGGCGCCATCGATGACGCGCCCGTCGACGAACGCGGTGACCTGAGCAGCCGCGGGGATGGATCCGAGGAGGAGCCCGGCCGAGAGGGCAATCGCAGTTCGCGCCATGGCGGCGATTCTAGCGTCCTGCCTCGTAGGCGGGTGGCCCATGCGAAGCGCCTGCGAGCGACCGACGACGGGGCCCACGATGGCGCATCTTTTTCGAACGTTTCCCTTTTGGGAGCGAGGCTCGATGACGTGAACCTGAGTCACGTGGCGATTACGAACGCAAATATCGAAGGAATGACGATCACGGATTCCTTGTTTCCGAATCGTGTTCACCTGGTGGGCGCGTCTTCATCTGGGCTGGCTTGCGTGGACCAGCGGGTTGCCACCCTGGAAGCCGGCGTTCGCGGCGGCGTCGGCTGCGATCAGCGGTGCCATCGTCGAAGCATCGCCGCGGCCGGCCGCCCGGCACAGGGCCCAGCCCGGATGGAGGGTCGAGGACTGGCGCGGTGGCGTGGCACGGGTGAGGGATTCTCCGGACCAGCTTTGTCTCGCAAAGCGCCGGTTCCTTCCGTCCATAGCTCCGTTTCCAGCCCCCGCCCAGTCAAACCGGACGTGCGGGTTTCCCGCATCCGGCTTACGGTCAGGTCTGCGGTGAAGGGTTATGAGACCGCTCATGCCGGGAGAACTCTGGTTCCCGGACGCGGCGTGAGCGTTCGATACCTATCGAACAGCCCGAACATCGCGGTGATC
>JAENWE010000523.1 GCA_016650185.1 Vicinamibacteria bacterium
TGCTAGCCCGGACTATTCATGAGGAAATCTGCTGCGACGTCCGATACCGCGCCACTGGCGGGCGTGCTCGCTCCTCGTCTTCTCACAGTATGTTCAATACTGTTGCGTCGCTCGTCACTGCGCTTGCCCGCCATTGGCACGGTCTCGAACGTCTCGCGACGATTCCTCATGAATAATCCGGGCTAGGGGAAAACCTTGATGATCAGGCGCTGGGCGGCTGGGTCATAGAACCAGGTGCTGGAATTGGCGCCGTTCACCTGGCGTTCGGACCCGGCTTCCGGCAGATCTCCCGATTGATTGACGGACACCACGCCATCGTCGACACCGACCGAGGTCGGCCGCGTCGATGTCCTGGCGATCCGGTAGAGCAGGGGTAGTCGGGTCGCTGGTTCGGCGGTCAGGGTCAGCCGGTCGTCGGAGCGCACCGAGCGAAAGGTGGTCCACACGCCGGTGACATCATCGTAGTACCTGAAGGTGGAAGTCCCGCCTGGATAGACCAGCACGGTCAAGGATCCGGCGGACTCCCGCGTGCCGTGACCGGTGTAGTCGCGCTGAACTTCCATGGGAATGATGGAGCCGAGTCGCAGAAAGATGGGCTCGAACCCGAGCTCGGCTGGCTGGCCGACCACGTCTCCGGAGACGACGCGTTGTTCATTCCAGTAGTCCACCCATTGACCGGCGGGGAGGCGGAAATCGAGAGCGCGGGTGGTCGAGGTCACGAGGGGCACGAAGATTTCATTCCCCACCCTCATCGTGTACGGCGTGGTCCCCGCCCGAATGACCGGTAACCCCGGCCGTTCGTGCATCCGGATCGCGTAGCTCATGAAGAATGGAGTGAGTTCGCGGTGAAGCCAGGCGTAGAAACGGTAGGTAGACAGCAGGTCCGGGCTGTACTCCGGGCGCCACGGATCCGAATTGGCGAAAGGGGTGTGAGCCATGATGGGCTGGAAGGCCCCGTAGTGAAGGCGTCGGTAGAAGGACTCCTCGTCCGGCCCGCTCGGCACATCGAACGCGTAGGAAGTCAGCTCATTCATGGGGGCGGGAAGCAGTCGGGACTTTGTGAACAGACGGCTGATGCCCTCGCGCATCCCCTCGAAATCGTTCGTCAGGTCGCCCACATAACCCACGTTTGCCAGCAGGGACAGCCCGGCGTTGGTGGTGGAGGGCTGGCGGTTCTGATACGACTTGGCAACGTTTTCGAAGTCGCCCGGAGCCACCGAACGCATGAAATCATCCGCCCCCTGGAGTTCTTCATCGGAGGAGCCATCGTCCATGTAGAAGCCCAGAAGGTTCCGGCCCAGTTTGCTCTGAACACGTTGGTACTGGTCGCTTCTGTGGCACCCGCCCCAGAAGTGGACGAGCGCGCGCACCCGGTCCTTGGAGAGCCGCGAAATCACGGGGTCACCGAGTTTCCAGGAGCAGCAGTCCGGTCCGGAGCAGGCGCCGGTGACGCTGGAGTCTGTGGCTGACCAGGCGCTCCCATCGAAGAGATACACGCTCACCGGGAGGTCGGCCGCCTGGAGCCGGTCCATCTGGCAGGTGAACTCCTGGCCCAGATCCTTGGCCGTGCCGCACCCGCAGGCCCCGAACCTTGGACACCCGCTGCCCCACCACAGGCCTAGGGCCGCGCGAATGAGCCCGTGGTCTCGGACGCCGGCGGCGTCCACTGGGATGGTGTCGTCGTCGAAGTTATCCGCGGTGGAGAAAGAACCCGCCGCTGGCTCCTCGGGCATGGCGCTTTCTTTCGCCCCGCAGGCGCACAACAATAGAGCGACGGCAAGGAGCGGGGCCCGGGCCTTGACTCTCTCCCGGCGCCGCCCGTTCAACCTCTCTTTGAAAGCCATCTAACGCCACCATCCTCGAATCAGAATACCCTTGCTCGGCAGGCCCTATCATTTGGACTTTCGAGCGCTGAGCCATTTGCAGCAAAGTCCATGCCAAAATGACTATCCCGGCAGGCGGGAAACAGGAGTAACCCCGGTTTGCAGACGTAGCGCAAGGCAGCAGGCGGATCGGTCTCTCTCACCACCAAGGAAGATCCTTATGAAGCCCCCACTCCTCGTACTCTGTGCCACCGATCTGAGCCCTGACGCCGACCTCGCGGTCGTGGCCGCGAACGACATCGCGCGAGTCTTCGGATCCCGGCTGGTCTTCGTTCACGCCGTGCCCTTCCCGGCTCCGGCGCGTGTGTTGTTCCCGCATCTGGTTCAGCGCACCACCGATCGCCTGATGGCGGTTTCGCGCGTGGCTTCCGATACCGTGGCCGCCCGAATCGCCGGCTTGACCGGCCGTTCCGGAGAGCAGATCGACGTGCGCGTGGATGTGGGTGTTCCCGACGAGGTGATCGTGGACACCGCCGAGGAGTCGAAGGCCGACCTGCTGGTGATCGGCGTCGCGGGCAGCGACTCGACTGATCCACGAATCGGAGCCACCGCTCTTCGGATCATCCGTCACGCTCACTGTCCCGTGCTGGTGGTTCGAGCCGGGCCCACGAAGGGCCCCATTTTGGCCGCCTCCGATCTATCCGACCCCGCCCGGCGCGCTTTGTCGATGGCCGCCCTCTGGGCCAGGCAGTGCGAAGAGCCCCTGGTGGCGCTCCACGTGGTCGACTATTCCCCCATCGTCGTGGTGCCGGAGGCCTTCGGCCCTGGGATTCCGATACCGGTTTCCGAAGAAGAGCACAAAGCCATCCTCCAGGCGGCGAGCGACCGTCTGGTCGAAGTGCTCGACAAGCTTGAGATCAAAGCCGATCGTCTGGTCGAGGAAGGAGCGCCGGCGGAACGCATCGTCTC
Organism: Vicinamibacteria bacterium; assembly: GCA_016650185.1. Classification (GTDB taxonomy): domain Bacteria; phylum Acidobacteriota; class Vicinamibacteria; order Fen-336; family JAGNNV01; genus JAGNNV01. The sequence continues at coordinate 2,793 of JAENWE010000523.1, forward strand.
CTCGGCCGAACAAATCGAGGCCAGCCTGCTGGTGATTGGCGCCTCCGGCGGAGGCGGTCTGCGGCGTTTGCTCCTGGGCAGCGTCGCCGAGGATGTGCTGGCCGCCGCCCCCTGTTCCGTTCTGCTCGTTCGTCATCACACCCATGGGGGCGGAGGGTCCTAGGAAGGCTCGAGTTCGAGTTGGTTCTTCAGCACCCCGATACCTTCGATCTCGACCTCGACCACGTCGCCGGGCTTCATGAACAGGGGCGGCTTGCGTGCGAAGCCAACTCCCGAGGGGGTTCCGGTGGCGATCACGTCGCCGGGGGACAGAGAGGTGAAGGATGAGATGTACTCGATCAGCGCCGGGATTCTGAAAATGAGTTGATCCGTATTCGCGTCCTGCAGGACCTGGCCATTGAGGCGGGTCATGATGCGGAGGCGGTGCGGGTCGGGGATTTCATCTTTGGTCACTATCCACGGCCCCAAAGCGCCGGTTCTTGGAAAGTTCTTTCCGGGGATGAACTGGGTGGTGTGACGCTGCCAGTCGCGAACCGAGATGTCGTTGAAGCAGGTGTACCCTGCAACGTGGTCCATGGCGCTTGCCGCCGCGATATAGCGCCCTCCCTTGCCGATGATGACCGCGAGTTCGCATTCATAGTCGACACTGGCGGAAACTTTCGGCATCCAGGCCGGCTGGCCGTGCGCCACCAGGGTGTCGGCGAAGCGAAGGAAGATGGTCGGGTACTCGGTCTTGCCGCGGCCCATTTCCGCCTGATGATCCGCGTAGTTCACGCCGATGCAGAAGATCTTCTTGGGGTTGGGAATGACCGGCAGGAACTCGGCGACCTGCAAGGGCATCCAGTCCTTTCCGGTGGCGATGAATGGAGCGAGCCCGACCTGCCCGTCGCCCGCGAACAGCGATTTGAGATCTGGAAAACGGCGGCCGAACTTGGGGCTCAGGTCCACGAGGCGGTCATTCCACACGCCCCCGTAGGTCGCCTGCCCATCCTTCATGAAGGACGCCAGTTTCATCGCTCGTTGTCTCTCCTTGGACCCCCCGGACTAAGGGAACCAAGTGGATCCTACGCGAGCCGAGGCCAAGAACTCGATTTACTGCAGTCGGAGGCTGATCCCAAACGTGGCGCCGAAGCGCTCGGCCGAGTTGCCGGAGAACTGGCCGGTCTGGCTCAGACCGAATTGCCCGGACAGAGTCCGCTGATACGCGGCTTCCGCGAAGGCTTCGAAATTGCCGTAAAGCCGTCCCCGCAGTCCAACCGGGGTGGTGACATAGCCGATGTTCCCCGCGTTCTGGGTGAGCAGAGGATCGAAGGGATTGCCTTGATTCCCGCCGACTCCACGACCCCCCTGGCCCTGGCCGCCGAAACTGGAGTTACGACCTCGATTGGCCGAGCCGTAATACACCCCCGCGCCGACATAGCCATAGACGCGGTGACCGAATCCGAAGGAGCGCAGGACGGTGGAGCCGAGCGAGACCTGAAAGCCCGTCTGTTGGCTGTAGCCCGCGCCGATCGTGGGACGCAAAGTCCAGTTTTCCTTGAAGGTCCAGTTGACGCTCATGCCGTTGTCGAGCCCGCGGCCCATATTGAGGGCGAGACCAGTGTCCTGAGCCATGGTCAGGCTTGGGAGTACGACGAGGGGAAGGGCGAGGGCGAGAGAGCGCATATGAACCTCTAGGAAGCGATGCGTTGGGAGCCGTTGAGGCACGTTGGGGTCTTTTCGCCTCAGGAGCAAGCAAGAACCGAGCCTGTGAAGGCCTCATCGAGTTTCTCCAGAACCACATGCTATCTGGAGGCGAGCCGAGGGATGGGGGCCGGCCGAACCAGAATGAGGAGTCACCTGCGAGAGACGCCGTCGTCCTCGCCAGGAGACGCGACCCAAGGGGCGCTTAAGAAATTCGCTAGGTTTGGATGTGACGTTCCTTCAGGACATCGACCACGGCGTTGAATGAGAGACCGCGAGAGCGAAGCAGAACGGTCAGGTGGTAGATCAGATCGGCAGCCTCGCCCAGGAGCGCCGGATCGTCCTCGGCCACGGCGGCGAGGGCGGCCTCGACTCCTTCTTCGCCCACCTTCTTGGCGATGCCCCTGGTCCCCGAGGCAAACAGGGTTGCGGTGTAGCTGCCATCGGGTCGATCCAGCTGGCGCTCACGGACAATCGCATCGAGTTCGGCCAGGAAATTTGCCGGCGCTTCCGTGAAGCAGCTCACCGTACCCAGATGGCAGGTGGGGCCACTGGGCTTGGCGATCACCAGCAACGTGTCGTGGTCGCAATCGGTCTGGATTCGCACCAGGGACAAAGCGTTCCCGCTGGTCTCGCCCTTGGTCCAAAGTCGATCCTTGGTCCGGCTCCAAAACGTCACATGCCCGGTGTCCAGCGTAGCGCCCAGAGCCTCACGGTTCATGAAGCCGAGCATGAGAACGCGGCCACTGTTTGCGTCCTGGACCACCGCGGGAAGCAATCCGCCCTGCTTCTCCCAATCCAGACCGTCCATTTCCTCAGGCGACATCTCGCACCTCTATGTTTTGTTCGCCCAGATACTTCTTCAAGGCGGGAATCCGAAGCGTCCCCGAGTGGAATACGCTAGCAGCAAGCGCGGCGTCGACGTCGGCTTCCTTGAAGACCGTCGCGAAATGTTCACAGACGCCCGCTCCCCCGGACGCGACCAGAGGAATGCGGCACACCGCGCGGGCCGCCTTCAACTGTTCGAGATCGTAGCCCGCTCGCTCGCCATCCGACCCCATGCAGTTGAGAACGATCTCGCCCGCGCCCAGGGTTTGAACTTCGCGGATCCAGTCGAGCGTCCGCCGGGCCAGCGCGCGCGACTTGTCGGGATCGCCCGAGTACTGCCGCACCCGCCACTCGCCATCGCCGTCGCGCAGGGAGTCGATGCCGACGACCACGCACTGGACGCCGAAGGCGGTGGCCAGTTCACCCAAAAGCGACGGTCGTTCCAAAGCGGGGGAGTTGACGGAAATCTTGTCGGCGCCCGACCACAGGACGGCGCGGGCTTCCTCGACGGACCGGATTCCTCCGGCCACGCAGAAGGGGATGTCGATCAGTTTCGCCACCCGCTTCACCCAGGCCCGATCCACCAATCGGCCCTCCGGGCTGGCGGTGATGTCGTAGAAGACCAGTTCGTCGGCTCCCTCATCGCGATAGCGCAGGGCAAGGTCTTCGATGCGCCCCATCACCACGTGGTCGCGGAAACGTACGCCTTTCACCACCTCGCCGCCCCGCACATCCAGGCAGGGGATGATCCTCCGGCTCAGCACGCGAGCGCCTCTCTCAATTCAAACCGCCGTTCCAGCAGAGCCCGACCGAGAATGGCGCCTTCGGCTCCCGCATCCTTCACGGCGCGGATGTCGTCGAGATCTCTCACGCCGCCGGAGGCCTGAATGCCGAGCTGCGGAAATCGTTCCGCGAGCCCCCGATACAAATCGACATTGAACCCAGACAGCATGCCGTCGCGGGCGATGTCCGTGCACAGGACATGACGCAAACCCGCATCCGCGTAGCGTCCGAGCAGGTCCTCGAGAGTCCGGGCCGACGCCTCCGTCCAGCCTTGGACGGGGAGACGCCACAGACCTCGCTCATCCCGGTGGGTGTCGAGGGCCAGGGTGATGCGGTCGGCCCCGAAAGTCTTCAGCCAGGAGGCCACGCGCACCGGTTCTCGAATCGCGAGGGTCCCCACCACGACCCGGTCGGCTCCGGCCTGAAGGATCGCCTCCACGTCGGCCTCGCTCCGCACTCCGCCGCCGGTCTGGACCTGCAAAGGCGCACGCCGTTGAATCTCTTTCAGCAGCGGGATGAGGGTGTAGCCGCCCTCCCGGGCGGCGTCAAGATCGACGAGATGGAGCCACATCGCCCCGTCTCGGGCGTAGGCGCACGCCCGGTCGATGGGAGACGAGTCGTAGATCGTCTCAGCGCCGTAGTCGCCCTGACTCAGACGGACGACGGCGCCCCGTCGCACGTCGAGGGCAGGCAGTATGGTGAAGGTCATGACAAAGCCAGGAAGTTTCTGAACAAGCGAGCTCCCGCGGTGCTCGAGCGCTCCGGATGGAACTGCGCGCCCATCACCCGCCCTTTGGCCACGACCGCGCTGAAGGAGGTCCCATGCGCGCAGGTGGCGAGGGTGTCCAGAGATGGCGAAGCGGCATAGCTGTGCACGAAGTACACGAACGCGCCGCCCAGGCCGTTCATGAGAGGGTGCGTTGAGCCAGGCATGGCCTCGAGGCGATTCCAGCCCATGTGAGGGACGCGAATTCCGGGCGGCGCCGGGATGAGTCTTACCTCTCCTTGAAGGAGGCCAAGGCACTCGGTTTCGCCTTCCTCGGAGCGCTCGAAGAGGAGTTGTAGACCCACGCAGATCCCGAGAAGGGGCTGAGTGAGACGAGGGATCAACTTGTCCAGGCCGTTCTTCCTCAATTTCGCCATACAGACCGCGGCCGACCCCACGCCGGGAAGGACCACGTGAGTCGAGTCGAGAATGACGTTCGGCTCAGAAGTGACGGAGACAGGGACGCCAAGACGGGCGAAGGCGGCCTGGACCGACCCCAGGTTTGCGCCCCCTGAGTCGAGCAGCACCACTCGTGTTGTCAAAGCGCGCCCTTGGTGCTCGGCAGCTCCACCCCGTCACGCCGGATGGCCTGACGCAGCGCGCGCGCCACCGACTTGAAGCAGGCCTCCACCATGTGATGCGCGTTCTCACCGCGCACCTTCAGATGCAGGTTCAGGCCCGAGGTCTCGCAGAGTGAGCGGAAGAAGTGGGGCACCAGCTCGGTCGGAAGGCCGCCCACGCGGTCGCGCGGGAACGCGCCTTCGAAGACGAAGTACGGTCTTCCCGAGAAGTCGAGCGCGGCGGTAGCCAGGGCCTCGTCCATGGGCAGGGTGAAGCCGTAGCGCGAGATCCCGCGTTTGTCGCCCAGGGCCTGCTTGAGAGCGGCGCCCAGCGCGAGGGCGGTGTCCTCGACGGTGTGGTGTTCGTCGATGTGCAGGTCGCCTTCGCAAGTCACCTCCAGGGCGAAGCCGCCGTGCTTGCCCAATTGCTCCAGCATGTGATCGAAGAAGCCGAGTCCGGTCTTGACCATAGGATCGGCGGGCCGATCGAGGTTCACCAAGACCCTGATTCGCGTTTCCTTCGTAGCTCGCTCGACCTGAGCGCTCCGCGGCGCATCCACGAGGGTGTGGGCGATGTCGCTCCACGAATGGTCCTTCGGGCCAAACTTGAATCCACGCACGCCCATGTTCTGCGCGAAAAGCATGTCGCTGTCGCGGTCACCCACCATGGCGCTCGCGCTGAGGTCGATGCCGCGATCGCGCAGGTAGTGCACGGCCAGGCCGATTCCCGGCTTCCGGGTCGGCTTGTTCTCTTCCTGGAAGCTCTCATCGATGAGGGTTTCGCGGAACGTGATCCCCTGCGAAGCCAGGATTTGCAGGAGCAGGCGATGCGGACCGAGGAACTGCTCACGGGGAAAACGGGCGGTGCCGAGGCCATCCTGATTGGTGATCATGACGAACTGGAAGCCCGCGTCGCCCAGCCGGATCAGGGCCGGGATGACGCCTTCCACGAGTCGAAATTTCTCGAACGAGTCGACCTGAAAGTCTTCGGGTTCCTCGATCAGGACGCCGTCACGGTCGATGAACAGAATGCGGATCATGCACTCTTACGTCCGTGACGGTTGCGAAAAACCCCGACCGTCATTGCGAAGGACCCGTCCTGTTTTCGTGGACTGAAGCAATCTCGCCGTCCTGCCGAGACTGCTTCGTCCCACGTATTCCGTCGGGGTCCTGCTGAGAAACCTGTTCGAATACGCCCCATTTCAGGCCCTTTCCGTCATTGCGAA
>JAENWE010000524.1 GCA_016650185.1 Vicinamibacteria bacterium
CATGACCTGGATCGAAACCCTGAAGGATGGAGCCGGCCACCGGCTCCGTATCTCTCACCGCGAGAAGGCGGGTGCCTGGGAAGAACCGGCAACCGTCCACGAAGGTAAGGACTTCTGGAGGAACTGGGCGGACTATCCGGGACTCGGGGTTTTCGCCGACGGTTCCGTGATGGTCCACTGGCTCGCCCGCAGTGGTGAGGCCACCTACGACTACAACATCAGGGCCCGGATCTCTCGCGACGGCGGAGGAACCTGGGGCGAGCCTTTCCTGGTCAACACGGACGGTGTGAAGGCAGAGCACGGTTTCGCTTCCTTCGCCGCCACCGAAAAAGGAATGGGCGTGGTCTGGCTCGACGGCCGTGAGACCAAAGGCGCGAGCCACGAAGGCGACCACGCTGCCGCCGGAGGCGGAACCATGACCCTGCGATTCGCGGAGTTTCTCAGCGACGGTACGCGGGTTCGCGAGTCACGGTTGGATCCCAAAGTGTGCGATTGCTGTCAAACCGCGGTGGTGAATACGTCGAAGGGCCTGCTTGCCGCATACCGGGACCGATCTGACGAGGAGTTTCGAGATATTTCTCTGGTTCGACCGGGAGCGGACAAGATCGAGCCGCGGGATTTTTCAAAGGACGGCTGGAAGATCAACGCGTGCCCGGTGAACGGGCCGGCTCTCGCGTCACGGGGCGATGCCGTTTCGGCCGCCTGGTTCACCATGGGCGGGCGGAAGACCCGGGTCCGCGCCGCTTTGTCGAACGATGGGGGCGACACCTTTTCTCCGGCGATCGACGTCGATGCCGCCTTTCCGCTCGGGCGAGTGGACATCGCCATTCTTCCCTCAGGCGACTCGCTTCTGAGCTGGCTCGGCCGGGGGGAGGAAGGCGCGGCCGAGATCAAAGCGGCGATCATCGACGCCAAGGGAGTCTTGAAGCCCTCGTTCAAAGTGGCCAGCACATCGATGGCTCGAGCTTCCGGATTCCCGCGGTTTGAGCCCTCAGGCGATGAGGTTCTGTTCGCATGGACCGAGGTCCAGGCGGCGGCCGAATCCACCGCGCCGCCTCGCTCACGAGTGCGAACCGCGGTCTTCAGCCTGAAATGAACGCATCGCCGATCGCCTGCCAACTGAAGGCTCTGGACCCAGCCGAGCGAGCCCGGCAGAAGATTCTGGTTGGGACCGCGCGCACCAAGATCCTGAAAACCTCGGAGTTGGAGGATGGATTTGCGCTGCAATTTCCATCGGATCAGGAAACGGTTCTGGAGCTGGCTGAGTGGATCACCCTCGAACGTCGCTGTTGCGCGTTCGCTGAGTTCGCGATCGAGTGGCGGCGAGACGATACCGTCTGGGTGCGTGTGACGGGCGCTCCAGGCGCCAAGGAAGTCCTGGTCGCGGAGATGGGAATTGGCGGCCCTTGGCAAACAGGCAGGGAACGACCACGTTCCGATCGGGCGGTAGCATCCGGCGAGGCTAAAATCGCGCCCTGAAGGCCCCCGGTTCGTGCTCAGTGGAGGATTCGCTCGCGCCTGGGAGGCTCAGCGTACCGGTCGCGAGTGAGACGCGACGGATCGGCGCGCGTGCTCGACCGGGGAGGCCCCTCCACGAGATCTACAGCGGGAATCTGTCAAACCGGCAACCCTCGCTGACATAAGATCGCCGGAATGCGTCGCCTTCCCAAGATTCCGACACTCCTGGCTTTGCTCGGGCTTCTCCTGCCCTGGGGCAGGGTCGTGGCGGTATCGGCGCACCTCTCGATCGAGGATCATGAGGCCTCGGCCGCGGACCATGTGGCCGACCTGGAAGAGTCATTCCACGGTCACCGTCACACCGAGGGGAGACCGAACCATCAGCACCCTTGGATCGGCGTGGATCTCGTCGCCCAGAGGGCGAAGGTGACCAGAGCGATCACCGCCCCAGCGCTGGTTCATCTGGCCGCGATTTCGACAGCCTCGGCTGGAGTGGGCGCGGTGGTGCGAGGGCGAGCGACCGCCCTCAACGATCACGGCCCGCCTGGCGCGAGGTCGCGACGAGCCATTCTCAGGATCTGATCCCGCCTCGCGCCGCTTCTTCTGAGGCCGGATACTTTTTCGTCTCCGCTGCTCGCAGGGTTCAGCCGTTCGTTCGGTTCTGAATTCCGCTGACCGGCGTCGGGCGCCGCTCTTCGCTAGGTGACACGCCACTCAGTGCCCCCTTTTCCAGTTCTCTGATTGCCACAGGTCCAGTCCATGCCCTCACACCAGTTTCGTTCTTCCCTCCAAGCCGCGGCGGTTGCCGTCGCGATGACGTTGAACAGTCCCCAACCATCCCTGGCTGCGGGCCTCCAGACCGAGAGCATCCAGCCGAAGGCGCTCACGCTCGACGCTCTGGTCGCGGAGGTTCTGCAGAACAATCCCGAACTTGCGTTCTACCGCGCGGAGATCGCGGTCGCCCGGGGAGAGCAGCGGACGGCGGTCACGCGCGCCAATCCGGACCTGTCCGCGTCGATCGGGGAGAAACGGATCGCGGCCCCCGTCTTGTCGGACGGTCTGGTCTGGTCCGCTTCGATCACTCAGACGTTCGAGTGGCCGGGCCGCATCCCTCTGCGCAAAGCGATCGCCGACCAGCAGATCAAGCTCGCCGAGCTCGGGCTCGATCAGTTTCGAGCGGCCCTGGCCTCCCGTTCCCGCGTTCTCGCCTTCAACCTCTTCGCCGCCCAGGAAGCGGCCTCCGCCGCCCGCGAGGTGGCGGACCGTTTCAAAGCGTTGCGCGAAGTCCTGGTTCAGCGCGATCCGGCGGGACTGACGCCGGTCTTGGAAACCCGCATCATCGAGGCCACGGAGTTGACGCTCCAGCGGCGAGCCACCGAAGCGGCGCTCGCCCAAGAATCCGCGCGCCTCGAATTGAATCAACTGCGCGGTCAACCATGGGAGGGTCCATTGACCATCGAGCCTCCGTCGCTCCCGTTCCCGCCGTTTCCCGGGACGGAGCCCCTGCTCGCTTCGGCCAGAACCCACAACTTCGAAATCCGCATACGAGAGGCAGAACTTGAGCAACAAGGCTTCAAAGTCTCTCTCGCGAAGAACGAGAAGAAGCCGACGGTGACCGTGGGCCCCTACGTCTCGCAGGAGAGGGCGGGTGATCGGGAGACCCAAGTCGGCGTCAGCCTGGTCGTCCCGCTGTCCCTTTGGAACAAGAACGACGGGAAGGTGGCTACCGAGGAGGCCCGGCGGCTCCAGGCAGAGACTGCCCTCACAGTCGCTCACCGGAACTTGGAACGACAGGTGATCGAGACTGCGTTCGCTTACCAAAAGCGTCTCAACGAAATGGCCCGCTGGCGGCCCGACTCGGTTCGGAAGTTTCAGGAGGCCGCCGCCCTCGCGGACCGCCACTATCGCCTGGGCGCCGTGCCCATCGCGACTTACGTCGAACTCCAGAAGCAGTATCTGGATGCGGTCGATGCGCTGCTCAGCACGAGACGCGAAGCGCTTGCAGCCGCCCAGGAGCTGCAACGCCTGACCGGCGTCGACTTGAGTCAGATCCCGGCGTCCAACGAGACGCCGCGTCCATGATCGGCCGAATCGTCGCTTTCTCGTTGCGTCAGCAGGCCATGGTCGTGCTCGGCGCGGTGGCCCTTCTAGGGGCCGGCCTGTGGTCAGCCCTGCACCTGCCAATCGACGCGGTCCCCGACATCACCGGCATTCAAGTACAGATCAACACCGAAGTCCCAGCACTCGCCGGCGAGGAGTCGGAAAAGCTCGTTACCCGGGTCATCGAACGGGAGATGGCGGGTCTGCCGGGAATGTCGGAGATGCGATCGCTGACGAAGTTCGGCCTGTCGCAGGTGACTCTGGACTTCTCCGAGGCGACGGACATCTATCGGGCGCGCCAACTCGTGGCCGAACGCCTGCAGGGCGTGCTGGACCAACTGCCTCGCGGGGCCTCGCCGAAACTCGCGCCCATCAGCACCGGTCTCGGAGAGATCCTCTATTACAGCGTCGGCTATCGCGAAGGCGCCAGGCAGAAACCCAAGACCGAACTGGACCAGCTCCTTGAGCTGAGCGAGATTCAGGAGTACACGATCAAACCGTTGCTCCGGACCGTCCGCGGGATCGCGGACATCAACGGAAGCGGCGGTTACGAGCGGCAGTTCGTAATTGAGCCGAAGCCCAACGCCCTTGAAGCAGTGGGCATGACGTTCAGCGAACTCGCGGCCCTGATCGAGCAGAATGTCGAGAATGCGGGCGGGGGCATCATCAACCGGGGGGGCGAGCAGCTCACCATCCGCGCGGTCAGCCGGGTCAACAACGCTGAGGAGATCGCCCTTCTGCCCCTGAAGTTCGGCGCCGGTGTTACGCCCATCCTGGTCCGGGACGTGGCCGACGTCAGGCAAGGAACGAGGTTCCGCACCGGTGCTGCCACCCTCAACGGCCGCGAAACCGTCATCGGTACCACCATGATGCTCGCGGGACAGAACAGCGGCGAGGTGGCGGAGCGAGTGAAAGCGCGCCTCGCGGAGATTCAGGGCAAACTGCCGGAAGGCGTCGAGATTCAGATCCAATACGACCGGTCTCAACTCGTCGACCGTACCATAGCCACGGTCAGGACGAATCTCTTCGAAGGCGCCATTCTGGTCACCGCACTCCTCCTCGTGCTCCTCGGGAACTGGCGAGCCGCGCTCATCGTGGCCACCGCCATCCCTCTGTCGTTCCTCTTCGCGCTGATTGGCATGGCGAGGTTCGGCATTTCCGCGAATCTGATGAGCCTGGGCGCCATCGACTTCGGCCTCATCATTGATGGCGCGGTGGTCATTGTCGAGAACATCGTGCGGCGCCTCGGCGAGAAACAGCACCAGTTGGGCCGCTCTCTCACCTCGGAGGAGCGATCCGGGACCGTTCTGGCCGCGAGCCAACAGGTCGGTTCGCCCATGTTTTTCGGTGTGGTCATCATCACCGTGGTCTACATACCGATCCTCGCTCTGACCGGCATCGAGGGAAAGATGTTCAAGCCCATGGCTCTCACCGTGATGCTGGCGCTTGGTGGCGCCCTTCTCCTGGCCCTCACATTGATGCCCGTTCTGTGCTCGCTCCTTCTGCGCGGCCGGATCCACGAGGGCGACAATGTCATCATCCGCCTCGTCAAACGGGCTTATGAGCCGTCGCTTGGTACCGCGTTGCGCCTGCGTGGGCTCGTCGCCACGGCCGCTATCGCCATGTTTGCGGGTTCCCTCTGGCTGTTCACCAATCTGGGCGCGCAGTTTGTTCCGACCCTGGATGAAGGCTCCATCACGTCGATGCTCTACAAGCCGGTGGGCATGAGCATGGAGGAGTCGCTGAGAACCGACATCGAAGTCACGAATCGGCTCCTTCAGGACTTCCCCGAGTTGACGCGCATCTTCACCCGCATCGGCACGAGCGAGATCGCGACCGACCCCATGCCGCCCAACGAGAGCGACGTCTACATCTTTTATAAGCCGGTCGCGGAATGGCCCCGGACGGCTGGCCGCCCGACAAGCAAGGCTCAGTTGCGTGAAAAGATCGAGACCACGCTGCATGAAATCAACCCGGACTACAACCTCCTCTTCGCCCAGCCCATCGAGATGCGCTTCAACGAAATGTTGGAGGGCACGAAGGCGGAGCTGGCGGTGAAGATCTTCGGCGACGACTACGACGTCCTGGAGACCCTCGCCGCCCAGGTCAAGGGGATTCTCGAAGAGACGCCCGGAGTGGCGCAGGTCGAGTTCGAGACTGAAGGCCGAACGCCGCAGTTGCTGATCAACGTGAACCGTGGCGCCCTCCAGCAATACGGTCTGCAGGCTGGGGAAGTGAACGAAGCCGTGAGCAGCGCCTTGGGCGGCCGGGAAGTGGGCATCATCGCGGACGGTGAGAAGCGGTACGACATCGTGGTGCGCATGCCCGAGCGACTGCGCGCGGATGACGAGCAGATCAAAAGGCTTCCGGTGCGGGTCGGCGCTGCCGGCATCGTTCCTCTCGGTCGCCTGGTGAGCTTTCAGACCCTCAAGACCGTTGA
>JAENWE010000525.1 GCA_016650185.1 Vicinamibacteria bacterium
ATGAGTGCTACGGCCGCAAACCTGATCGAGCGCGTGCTGCCGCCTTCAACCCCGCTGCGCCAGTGGGTGCTGACCTTCCCTTTCTTTTGGAGACCAAGGCTCGCGCAGGATGGCGAATTGCTCGGGCGGCTCACCCAGATCTTCGTGGATGCGGTGCAAGCGTTCTATGTCCGCCGAGCGGCGCGGGAAGGCGCCGTGGGTGCGAAGACCGGTGCTGTCACAGCGGTGCAGAGGGCATCATCCGACATGCGGTTGAATCCCCATCTTCACACGCTCGCGCTGGACGGCACTTGGTCCGAGCAAGGGAACGAGCTTGTATTTTCAGGCCTTGGACACCTGAAGACCAGCGAGGTGGGCGATGTGCTGGAGCATGCGGTCCGGCGGATCGAGCGCCACCTTGACCGTTGCGGCCTTCTTGGGACCAGAGAGGACGATCTCGACCTGAGCGGCGAGGGCGACCCCGAAAGCAACCTCGCCTCTTCCGCGGTCTCCGGCCAGTCGCCGCCTGCCGGACCGCAATGGTCAAGCGGACTCCGGCCGCTCAGGCTCCAGACACTCGCTTACGACAAGCCGCTGTGTGCGTCACTTGATGGGTTCACGCTGCATGCGGCCACGCGCGCGGGAGGGCTCGACGCCGAGGGTCGAGAGGCGTTGCTGCGCTACGTGCTCCGTCCTCCGATTGCGCAGGAGCGAGTGGAAACGCGTCCCGACGGCCTGGTACGAATCACATTGAAGAAGGCATACGCCGATGGGACGGTCGCGGTTGACATGGATCCACTCTCGCTCCTGTGCCGGCTCGCCACCAGCGTGCCTCCACCACGCTTCCATACGATCCACTACGCGGGGGTGCTCGCCGCCGCGAGCCCGTGGCGCTCGCGACTTACGCCGCCTTTGCCTCCGACCGCCGCGAACGTCGAGCCCGAGAAGAGGGTGCGCAAGAGCGGCTATCGCCCATGGGCAGAACTTTTGCAACGTACATTCGCTTTAGACGTTCTCACTTGCCCCAGTTGCCAGGGACGCATGCGGCTGATCGCTGTGGTGAAGAACCCCGTGAGCATCGCCCGCTATCTGGCTGCGGCGGGAGAGCCGGCCGAAGTGCCCGGGCGCTCGCCACCCCGCGCTCCACCCTACTGGAAAAGCCGAGTCCTAAGGCGGCAGGCGCCCGGTGACGAGGGCGACGGCGGAGACCACGACAGAGGCGACGAGGCAGCGTAGGAAGCGGCGAAAAGCGCGGGGGTGCACCTCGGGGGCGGAGCCTCGCGCACCCGGGGGTTTCGCACCTCTGCAACCACTCGAAAGCGGCCTCAGGCGCGCTCGCTTGCTCCTGGACTACGCCTCCCCGACGCCCACCGCCGCACCACGCCCCCGCGAATGGACTGGCACACCGCCCTCGTTTCGCCTACGCTCTCGAATCTGTTCGTGAGATCTCGGGCAAGCATTGGAACTATCAGCAACGTCGGCGGCGAGTGAGCTTCGCTACCACTTCATGGCCTTCACGGCGGCGATTAGTCCGTGGGTATAGGACCGAGCCGTGACCTGGAGAGCGCCCGGGATTGTGTAGCTCCATCGCTCCCAGGCCGGATCCTTGGGCGCGGCGTAGCCCAGGTCCGAAAGCCTCGCGACACGTCGCCTCAGCGCGTCGCGATGTTCGGAGACCGCTCCTCGCTCGGAATATCGAAGGATCTTCCTCCCCGAAGCCGTCAGGCGGTCGCGATGACGGTCGATGAGTTTTTCAAGGCTCGCTCCGGGAAACACCGCTGACTTCACCAGTCCGCTGAGATCGTACTCCATACCCTTCAGGTCGCTCATGGAGGCGATCATCGTTCCGTCATCAAGACGGGAATAGAGCCATGAACATTCCACGGGCATGACTGCCACCGTCCCTGCCCCAGCGATCAGCAGAATTTCCCTATCGCCGCTCGTCCAGAACTCGTAACGCACCTTGAAGAGCGGAGCCCGGGCGTTGCGAACCGTGACCACGGGCCGGAATGAGAATTGCTCGGCGGACCGCGCCGCCTGAACCATATAGCTCGTAGGCGTCGGCAATTGGGTGTCTGCGTCCGCGTAAGGCCACACGATCCGGCCCTCGCGCCAATGCGCGGCCACGGCGAACACGAGGAAGGCGAGAGGCACCAGGAATGTGAGGTTGCCGGCGGCTACCACGCCTATGAGAAGCACAGGTGGCACGTAGGCCAGGGCAGCGATCGTGCGTTCCTTGGCAGTTGGTTCGGAAATCATGGGGCTCTTCCCAATTGGGCTCGCCGAGCTTAGACGGACAACGTTCGCGGATTCCTTGATCACCGCGAGCAGCCTCATGCGCCCCTGGCAGTCGGCGCAAGTGAGAACGTCAACGGCGAACGTGCGGGCAAGGAGTTCCGCCCACGGGGATATCTGTCGAGAGGCCCTGTACGGTCAGGCTCGGCGGGCGCCGGTGCCGTCTCTTCCCGCGGCAAGGACGGCGCGATGTGCTGCCTCCACGGACTCGCGGACGAGAGAGCCCCCGCGTAGCGTACGGTGTGGAAGTGCGGCGGGGGCACGTTTGTGGCCAGGCGGCACAGTGGCGAGAGTGGGTCCGTGTCGACCGCGACCGTCCCATCGTGATACGCCTTCTTCAAGAGAGCGTAAATCCTTCCCTCGTAGTTTCTTCGTTTTTCGCGAAGATGTTGTGATGATTTTAGGCGGCAGCGGCGAAGAGTGCCGACGACGACTACATGCGCTCGGTCGCTCCGGGTGATTTCGAGAACATCGCCAAGTCCCATCAGAGCCTGGAACCGTCCACCACCGACGCGGCCCTCTCCGCCTGGTCGAGCTTCCTCTGGCCCTGCCGGTCATCCTGGGCGGCGTTCGCCTGGCCGCGGTTCTCTCGGTCGGCACCGCCACCATCGCCGC
>JAENWE010000526.1 GCA_016650185.1 Vicinamibacteria bacterium
CCGGGTCCTCACCGAGGCGGCGATCTCGGGCCGAGTCGACCACCTGCGCGGTCTCAAGGAGAACGTCATCATGGGCCGGCTGATTCCCGCCGGCACCGGCATGCCGTACTACCAGCGCGTCGAAATCCCGGAGGAGGTCTACGAGACCGCCGAAGAGACCTTCGACGGCGAGTACAAGCCCGACTTCGCGACCGAGGAAGCGGTGGTGGGCGGGACGTATGGGGGGGATTCGTAAACCAGCCGCGCGTGACGTGAGAAACGGGCACTGGTTTCAGTGCCCGATTTCTTTTGGAGTCGCGCGCCGGCGCGTTCTCGTACTCGTGAGGCGTGGCCCGAGGCCAGGCTTTCGCTTCCCCAAGGGGAAGCTCCGCGCTACTCGGCCGTAATGTCGATGCAAAGCGGTGCAGAAAGGAAACACCGAAGGCTGCACTTTCGATTGCGTTCACATCCACAATTCCCACGATGAACCCTATTTGACCTGGTGATGGCTCAGGATCGCCAACCCTCTCTTCTTGGCAACGGTCCGAAATACATCTTGGAGATCCCTGGGAACCATTTGATGTTCTGCAGCCAAGGGAACAATCCCGGTGATTTCATCCGCCGAAAGACCAATGCCTTGCAAGAGCGCCGCAAGCCCGAGTGGTAGGTGACTCCGGTATATCTCCGGTCCATCGCCCTCGATAATCACGATGGGATCCGTCACGGTTTCGAGCCCACGCAGTCCAGCCCGAATGGCGGCAGGATCGACATGGAAGCCGACCGCCTGTTCCACTTCGCTGAACGCGTCGAGGTCGGTGCGGATGTTGGCGATGACGTCCATCGCGAACGCCTTCGAGTAGCCGGTGTTGGTTCTCACGCTATTCCGCTCGACGGTTGGGCTGAAGGCGAACTACGCGCACGCGATGCTTCAACTGGCGTTTGCCCACCGATCTACGCTCGCCGGAGCCACCGACCTGGAGCTGGAGCCCGACGTCTCCTCAGGCCGCGGGGACATAGCGTTCTCGTTCGGCGGGGGTGCCATTCGTCGCCGAGTGTTGGGCGCCCGGCGGGGAACCGCACCGTGGGGGTTCGGCGGAAGAGCTACAGCTGTTCTCAAGCCAGATCTTCGCGGAGTTTGAGAGATTGGAGGAGTTGCCCGGCCATCCCTGTGCCTCTTTGGCTATCCAGCTCCTCGGGCCAATGACGGCTGCACGTCGCAAAGTCATCCTTCGGGCCGTGAGGGAACGCCTGGCAACGCCTTCGCTCCAGCCAGAGTTGATCGAGTTGGATTGTGCCCGAGTGTTTGTAGCACCCGTACAACCGGTGCGTTCAGGCGAGAAGGCCGACATCTACACAACAGGGTGATCACGGAATTCCCTAGGAATCTCAGCATTCCCCAAGCGAAATTGGCGTGGCCGTAAGTATCCGTATCAATGGGACATAAGACGCTCTTTATATAGCCTTTTTGATAGTTTCACCCTGTTGCGCGCCCTACCAGCCAGTTTGACGGATGGTGTAGGTTTCAGACCCATCGAGAGGCGGCGGCATGACCAAGTCCTTGCTCCTAAGAACTAGGCCCATCGGAGCAACGTCTGGCGGTTCCTCTCGCATGGACCTTGCAGAGTCATCGGAGGCGGTTCGATAAGAGTTCGAATCGCTGAAAACGAAACCGGAATGAGGCGTATTCCGTCGGAAATATCGTCCGAACTCGGCTCCAAGGAAAGGGGGAAGCACCAGATGAACTCACCAGATCCACTGTTCTTTTCGCATCGCGAGTCCGTCGAGGGGAATGGGTTTGTCGCAGCGATTTCTATGCGCGGCCGTTGCCTCGTTGCGCGTGAGCAGCGCGACGACGATGCTGGCGACGCCTGGGTCTTCTATGGCGTGCAGCCTTGCGGACTCTCGGCCGAAGGCGATTCCCTGCCTTCAGCCTTCGCCGAGTTTCGAGAGAGTTTGAAGGACATCCTTTTCGGTCTTGCCGATGACGCACAGAACTTTGACCAGTTCCGCCTTGCTGTTGAGGCCTTCTTCAACCAGGCCGACAGCGACACTGACCTTTGGCTCAGGAGAGCCGAAGAGATCCGATCTGGCTCCGGCGAGCCCGTTGATCAGACCGTATCAAGCCTCAGCCAGCGTCTCCTCCATGAGAACAAACCCGCGCTTTCTATCGACCTCAAGATCGCCAACGTGCTCGCGGACGACGGAAATTACGAACCCTCTCCCTCAAACAACGTCACCTCGGGCTTTCGCGTCGCCGCTTGAGTTTCGCTCGGTTCATTGCGATCAGCCGGGTCTGGGAGATCCTCAATTTCTGCGCGCCCGGCTACACGCAGCGACGAAGCCGAGACAAGTACGTGGTGCAGTTTCAAGGGCACACGTACATGCTTGGCTGCGGAAGCCACGGTAAGGCTGAGACAAAGGACATCCGCGCAAGTGACGTCCGAAAGATGAGTCGCACTCTGGGAGTCGAAGAGTGTGTCGTCGGCAGGATGCAGCCCTCCAGCACTTGATCAGCTGCCGGGGGGCCTCCTAAGCCAGGCAGCCCCAGCCCTTGACCCCGATTCCCCTACCCCATCTAGGTGAATAAGGTGCTCTCCGCGTCTCACTTGGCGGAGCTTGAACTTTCGCGGAGGGCGGGACTACCCTCGGCCAGCCAGCTTCCTCTTCTTTGAGCCTGCCAATCTCCCCCTCAGCCCATCCTCCGCCATCATCGGCGGAGCAAACGCCGGAAACGGCAAGGCGAACGCCGCATCCGCCGCGATCAACTCAGGCGCGTGAGTTCGAACCGCGGCGTCGATGAGCGCGTACCCGTGATTCATCAACACCGCCTGCTCCACTTCGCTGAATGCGTCGAGGTCGGTGCGGATGTTGGCGATGACGTCCATCGCGAACGCCTTTGAGTAGCCGGGCTCGCGGGCGGCAGCGTAGCGGGCCGTCGAACTTCCCACTCCGATGTAGGCACCCCTGATCGTGCCTTGGGTAAAGCCCGAAATGAGAAACCGTTTGCGCACGCCGCGGGCCTGGCGCTCCTGGATCGACTGATAGCGCTTGATGCGCCACGTCCAGCTCTTGTCGGCCTCGGCGTCCATCAGGCCGCCCGCGTCTGACACCAGCACCACGCGGTGGCTCTTCCACACGGGCTCGAGGCCCATGTTGTCATAGACACCGCCGTCCGTGACTCGGAGGTCTTCGAGGATCTGCCTTCGCGCGTCGGCGTTGACACCTGGCGCGCGGCCGCCTTTGAATCTTTCGGGAGCGCGGTCGATGCGAAGCGGGCCGAAGAGCGGCGGGAAGCAGGCCGAGGCGGCGACGGCCTGGGCCAGGGTGAAGCCTTCTGGCGGCGCGTAGCCGGCGAGGTAGGAGCCGACGCGATCACGGTCGAAGATGAAGCTTGCGCCGAAGGCCATGTCGGTGGCGCAGAACACGAAGCGCGGGTGGTCGGGCAGGAGGTTCAGCGTGCCTCTGCCGAACGCGGTTTCGAACTTCGAGATCATCGCGTTTGTGGCGAAGGCGCCGCGGAACCAGTTCCAGGGGAGCAGGAACTTCTGCGCCATCGCTCCGGTGCGGAGGTCTCTTGAGGTGAGGGCTTGAAGTGGGCGGGCGATGTCGCGCGCGAAGTCGAGTTGAGAGATCGCTTCGGTCCGGCCCGAAACTTCGGGTCCCTGCTGAGGACGACGGTCGAAAACACCACATATTGGGCACTTTTCGGAATGGCGGCGTCCTCCCAAATAGTCACGGACGGAGTCCGTCCACGGCTCGC
>JAENWE010000527.1 GCA_016650185.1 Vicinamibacteria bacterium
CCTCGGGGGACGCCCGCCAGTGGCGCGGTATCGGACGTCGTAGCAGATTCCCTCATGAATAGTCCGGGCTAGATCCGTGACCGTGTGCGAGTCGTCCTCGGGATTGACGGGCCGGCGAGTCGCAGCGCGGAGTCGCGATTCGGGTCGAGATCGGCCATCTGGAACGCTTCGCGGAGGCATACCGGGGCCATCGGATGCGTCTGCTTGGCTGAGCGTCAACCAGCGGCCCCGAGCACGCGATTCTGCTAGCCTGTTTCCGTCGCCGTCCCGGCCGCACCGCCTGCAGCCAAACAACCTCAGGGAGATCAAGAACATGTCGGACACCAAGCTCAAGCTCGCGCCCGGAGTCGTCACCGGTGATGCCCTCCAGAAGACCTTCGCCTTCGCCCAGGCAAACGAGTTCGCGCTGCCCGCCGTCAACGTGTCGGGGACCAACAGCATCAACGCCGTTCTCGAGACCGCGCGCGAGGCCAACGCTCCGGTGATCATCCAGTTCAGCCACGGCGGTTCCGCCTTCATCGCCGGCAAGGGCATCGACAACAAGAACCAGGAGGGTTCCATCTCCGGTGCGATCTCGGGCGCCCGTCACGTGCACGAGATGGCGACCCGCTACGGCGTTCGCGTCGCCACGCACACCGACCACGCGGCGAAGAAGCTCCTCCCGTGGGTCGACGGCGTGCTCAAGGCCAGCGAGGAGTTCCACAAGGTCCACGGGGTGCCGCTCTTCAGCTCCCACATGCTCGACCTGTCCGAGGAGCCGCTCAAGGAGAACGTCGAGACCTGCAAGCGATACCTCGAGCGCATCAGCGCGATCGGCGCCACCCTCGAGTGCGAGATCGGCATTACCGGCGGCGAAGAGGATGGGGTCGACAACTCCGGCACCGACAGCTCGTCGCTCTACACCAGCCCCGAGGACGTCGCCTACACCTACACTGAGCTGATGAAGGCGTCCGATCGCTTCACCATCGCTGCCGCCTTCGGCAACGTGCACGGCGTCTACAAGGCCGGGAACGTGGTGCTCCGCCCCGAGATCCTGCGCGACGCGCAGAAGCACGTCCACGAGACGCTGAAGACCGCCAACGACAAGCCGGTGTACTTCGTCTTCCACGGCGGCTCGGGATCGACCCTCGACAAGATCCGCGAGGCCCTGACCTACGGCGTAGTCAAGATGAACGTCGACACCGACCTGCAGTGGGCGCTGTGGGACGGCATCCGCCGCTTCTATATCGACAAGGAGGCCTATCTGCAAGGCCAGATCGGCAACCCGGACGGTGACGACAAGCCGAACAAGAAGTTCTACGATCCGCGCGTCTGGCTGCGCCATGCCGAGGTGTCGATGAGCGCGCGGCTGCGCCAGTCGTTCGAAGACCTGCGCAACATTGACCGCCTCGCCTGAGCCCTCTCTAGAGACCCTCAACGTCGCGCGGTAATCGGATGGCTTGATCGGCCTCGAAACGGATAGGGGGAGAGGGAGACGAGGGTGATCATCAGCCCCTTCCAGTATTGCTTCGATCTCGCCGGATTCGAGGGATCCGACTCGATATCGAAGGGATTCTCGTTGATGTACTGCGGGCAGGAGACACTCCGTGCGCTTCCGTACATGCAGAGCAGGATATTGATCGTAGCCTTGGCCTTGGCCAGGGCGCAGCGCCCCCTGCGTGCAGTGACGTCCAGCAAGAAACCAATGACCGAAACGAGCAATGACTAACGCACTGTGGTTTCTGCTGGTGGGCAGCCTGTTGCTCGCCAGGGGCCTGACTTCTTCGATGCTCAAGCGCCTGCCGGTCACACCGGCCATCATCTATCTGGCGGCGGGGCTACTGGTCGGGCCCACGGTGCTCAACCTGTTTCACTACAATCCGCTCAAGCAGTCGGCGCTATTGGAAGTGCTGACCGAAGTGGCGGTGCTGATCTCACTGTCTTCCGCCGGCGTCAAAATGCCCGTACCGGTGAGCTTCGCCCGCTGGCGCACCCCGATTCTGCTGGCCTGGGTCGCCATGACGGTCAGCGTCGCCCTGGTCGCCGCCTTCGCTTATTACCTGCTCGGTCTGCCCCTGGGCGCGGGCGTCTTGCTTGGCGCGATCCTGGCGCCCACCGATCCGGTTCTGGCGACCGATGTCCAGATACGCCATCAAGGGGACCGCGACCAGCTTCGTTTCACCTTGACCTGCGAGGCGGGCATGAATGACGGCAGCGCTTTTCCGTTTGTGATGCTGGGTCTGGGAATGCTCGGCCTCCATGAGCTGGGCGAGTCCGGCCTGCGCTGGGCGCTCGTCGATGTGCTGTGGGCCACGGTGGCGGGAATCGCCATCGGGGTCATTTCCGGCTCCGCCCTGGCCCGTCTGGCGTGGAAGCTGCGCGGCGAGTCACTGGAGCACAAGCTCATGGATGACTTCCTCGGCCTCGGCCTGATCGGTGTGGTCTATGGCTTGAGCGTTCTCGCCGGTGCGTGGGGATTTCTGGCGGTGTTCTTCGCCGCGGTGGCCCTGCGCCAGAC
>JAENWE010000528.1 GCA_016650185.1 Vicinamibacteria bacterium
CCAGGGTCCGCGCAAGGCTTAACGCGGTGAGGGTTTTTCCGTCGCCCGAGACCGGGCTCGAGATTGCGATCACCTTCTTCCCCACTTTCGCAAGCTGTTCCACGATGTGGGCCAGGACCCGGTATTGCTCCGTCGCGAAAGCCTGGGGGATCCGGTGGGCGATCGGCTCGATTCCGATGGTCCGGCGCAGCGTCACCTCGGGGGTGTCGGAGAAGGAGCGAAGAGCGGTGGTGAGGGTCATGAGCGGCCTCGGGGGGCCAGGAGCGCCACCACACCCTCGTTGTTCTGGGCCAGGACGCGCGCGGCGCCCATCGAAAGAGCCACGCCGATGATCAGGCCCAGAGTCAGGATGGCGGCTCGAAGCCGCCCCCTTTGGCGATCGGCGTCGGTCTCGTTCAGTATCCGCGGGATCCGCACCAGAATGGGGACGCTCGTGTGTTTCTTGAGATCGTCCACGGAGTGGAAGGAGTCATCCATGCGCTCGGCGACCGCGACCGCCACCACGGCGAGACCGAGGGAGACGATCAGCCCGAACATGGCGAGCCGGAAGCGATCGGGAGCCAGAGGTTCGGTGGGGATGATGGCGGGATCGAGCAGGCGCAGTCGCTGACCCTGGGGCCTGCCTTCGTGAACTTCGGCCAGCTGGGCTTCCTCGTATCGTTTCAACAAGGAATCGTAGAAGTCCCGGGTAGTGGCGTAGTCGCGCGACAGCGCCTGATATTCCTGCTCCAGCCAGGGCGCGCCCTGGATGCGACGCTGATGCGAGCCGATCTCGCCTTTCAGCCGGGCCTCTTCGGCTTGAAGTCCCCGGATCTCCCGATTGACCTGCTCGAGCTGGGGCAGAGTCTTGTCCACTCGGGGCTTTTTCGCCACCAGAGCGGTCAGGCTGTCCACCTCGGCCTTCTTGTGCACTACGTCGGGATAACGATCGCTGAACCGGGTTCGCAGATCGGCGAGTTCCAGAGTGAGTGTGGCGAGGCGAATCCGATCGAGATCTTCAGCCCCCTGAGCCCCCTCGCCTCCGTCCCGGAGCAAGGCCAGGCGTCGCTCCACAGCGGCGCTGCGAGACTCGCTGATCTTCTGGACCTGGGCTTCCAGGCGTTCCACGGCGGCGAAGCTCGCGTCGGTCTGCTGCGGGAGTTCGCCCGCGTGGGCTTTCTTGAAATCCGCGATCTTCGCTTCCTGGGGGGCGAGCTTCTTCCTGACGTCCTCGAGCTGGCTCTTCAGAACACTCGCCGCACTGCTGGTCTGGCGCTCGCGCAGGAGGGAGTCTTCATCTATATAAGAGGAGGTCAAGGCGTTGGCGACCTGGGTGACCTTGCCGGGGTCGCGGCCCCGATAAGCCAGGGCAAAAGAGATGGTGCCGCGCCCGGCCCCGAGGTCGGATCCATAGGCCTCGATGCGAACGTCATGACGCATGCGCTCCACCACCGCTTCCTGGGAGACGACGGGCCGCATCTTCGGGTACAGATCGAAGCGCCCGATAAGGTCCACCAGCCGGCCGCGGCTCAGAATCTCCTGGCGGATGCTCTGCAGGCGCGATTCGAAGTCGTCGGACCCTTCACCCGAGGCGGGGCGTTCGACCAGGACGGTCGCGGTCGACTGATAGAGATTGGGGAGCGCCTTCGCGAAACTGAGCGCGCCGGTGAGGCCGAGGACGAACACGGCGAGGGCCAGCCACTTGCGGCGCAGAAACGGAGCGAGGGCCGCGTCGATTCCGGGCTTGCGGTTCGGAGCCACGTTACCTTTCCTCCGACGGAGGCGCTTCCGAAGTCGGGCCCTCGAGAGGCCGCTGCCTTGGCGAGGTCACGAGCTTGACCATCAACGCGCCGCGGCGGATCTTCCCGGGGGCGCCGAAATCGGGCTGCTGAAGGTCGAAGGAATAGGCCACCCCGAGATGGAACCAGGGCGAGAAGTTCCAGAGTGATTCCAGGTTCAGACGAAGGGCGGTCAAGTGCTGGCCGCGGAGCGTGTTGTGATAGAGCCCGGGCCCCGACGCGATCTCGATGCGCTTGGAGATGCGCATGGCCAGGGTGGCCACCAGCGACTGAGTGTCCAGGGCACCGGTCTTCCCCAGAGTCGTGGCCTGGCTTTTTGCATAGGTGAGAGTGACCAGGCCACGCCGCACCTTATGTTTCAGGGTCCCGAGGAGCTCCGCGGTGAACGCCCCTTTGGCGTACCTGGGTCCCCCTCGGAGCAGAAGCAGGGTGTGATCGCCGATCTCGCCCAGCCAGCCGAAGGTCACCACATCGGAGACGGACCGTTCCGTTTTGTCGCCCCCGGTGAAATGGAACCATCGATGTTCGTAGCGAAGAGACAGGGTGTCGCGGCGGGAGACCCGTCGATCGAAGCCAAGAACACCGGTCTGCGAATCCGCGACCCGCCCATCCAGAGTGTCGTGAGCCACGGGGAAGGCGGCGGTCCAGGTCGAGAGAGTTCCCATTCGATACTCGAGGGCGGGGGTGGCGGAGGCTCGAGTGGCGAGGGACCGACCCAGAGCCAGCCCCGAGAGCACGTTCAGTTCGGAGGGCGTCTTGGTGTCCAGGTAACAGGCGAACAGCGAGAAGGTGAGGGGCCTCACGGGAATGCAGGTGAGG
>JAENWE010000529.1 GCA_016650185.1 Vicinamibacteria bacterium
ATTGACCGTGGCGCCGCCCGTGACTGAGACCTTCTTCAGCTTGCCGCCCGCGAAGAACGCGATCCACTGGCCGTCCGGAGAGAAGAACGGAATGTAGGCGCCCTCCGTGCCGGCGAGGGCTACCGCCTGCAACTGATCGAGTTTGCGTACGAACAGCCGCGTCTGGCCCGGCTGCTGTGCTGTGAACGCGAGCGTCGTGCCGTCGGGCGACAGGATTGCCGTGGCACCCGGGCCTGTAAGCGACGCGTCGGCGCCGATGCTTACGAGCAGCTTGCGCGGCGCTGGCTCTGGAGAGCGTCGCCACGGCGCCCACAAGGCAATGCCGAGTGCCGCGATCAACAGCGCCGTCACGGCGGGCGAGGCGCGCGACCATACGGAGGGCCGTGCTACCGCTGGGGCTGCGAGGGTTGCGGCCGCATCGTCCGGTGCGCCGGCCTCGATCCTGGCCAGTTTGACCCGCGCCTCGCCGATGTCGCGGAGTCGAGTCTTCAGGTCGCGATCGAGGCAGCGTTCGATGAACCGCTTCAGCCTCGGGGGCGTGTCCGCGGGTAGCTCGTCCGTCGGGAGCCTGTCCTTGAGCACCGACGCGAGTGTTTCCGACACGTCCTCGCCTTTGAACGCGCGCTTGCCGGAGAGCATCTCGTAGAGCACGACACCGAAAGCCCAGATGTCGGTGCGCTTGTCGACCGCCTTGCCCTTCGCCTGCTCCGGCGACATGTAGGCCGCGGTGCCGATGATCATCCCGGCTTCGGTCATGTGGCGCGACATGGTGGGGCAGTGCGATATCTGAGAGTTGCCCGCTCTACCGCCGTCCATCGCCTTGGCGAGACCAAAGTCGAGGACCTTGACCGTGCCGTCGGTGCGGACCTTGATGTTCGCGGGCTTGAGGTCGCGATGGACGATGGCCTGTTCATGCGCGGCCTCCAGCGCCTCCGCGATCTGTCGGGCGATGGGCAGCGCCTCCGCGACGGGGATCGGTCCCCGCGCGATGTGAGCGGAGAGATCCTCACCCTCGACGAGTTCCATTACGAGGGCGACGGTGGATCCGGGAAGGGCGCCCACGAGGGGCGCCCCTACCTCCATCCCAAAGATCGCCGCGATGTTGGGATGATTCAGCGAGGCGAGAGTCTGAGCCTCACGCGTGAACCGCGCCAGTCGCTCCGGGTCATCCGCGAACGCCGCGGGCAGCACTTTGATGGCGACGTCGCGATTGAGCTTGGTGTCACGCGCACGGAACACCTCGCCCATCCCACCCGCCCCGATAGCGGAGACGATTTCATAAGGTCCCAGCCGAGCGCCGTGCGAAAGGGTCATGAATCGATGCAGTCTAGTCAGTCCGGCAACGGAGTTTGGGTCGCCTGGTGTTTCCTTCTCGGGCTGCCGTTCAGGGATTGAGCAGGATCAGATCAAGCCCCTGCTTTTCGAAGCCCTTGAAATCGTGATCGAGGGAGACCAGGCTGATCCCGCCACTGAGGGCGAAGGCCGCCAGGTAGGCATCCATCCAGAGTTTTGGCGAAGCGGTGTCTCGGCCGGCAAGACGATGCCAAAGCGCCACCGTTCCCGGGGGTTCGGGGCGATCTTCGACCTGGGGCAGGGTCATCAAGTCGGATAGAGCGACCAGCGCATCTCGATTGGTCAGGCCCCCCGCCCCATACGCCTTGAGCAGCGCCTCGGTTGTGGCCAGACGAAGAAAGCTCTGTTGGGTGGAGCGGCAAAAGACTGCGGGATCCGCAGCCGTTCGTTTCGTCAAAGCTGTTTGTGACCGGGCGTGGAACGGATGTGTGCTGAAGATCGCCGCGATCCACACGTTCGTATCAAAGAGGGATCCCCGCACGCTTCGAGTCCTCCGCTCTCGTCGATTCCTGTTCAAGGGACAACAACTCCCTCACGCGCATTCTGGTGGCTGGAGCGGCAGGGTCGCAGCGGACAACCGGCAGGCCAGTGGGACCGACCACGACCTTCGACGTGGGCGATCGTTTCTTCCGTCGTCCCGGCGGATCCATTCCAAGCCCCTCCCGCAGAAGATCCGCGACCAGGTCTTTCACGGCTCGTCCCTGGACGACCGCCCGCAACTTGACCTCGCGAACGAGTTCGTCGGGAAGGTCCATGGTCGTTTTCACGGACCCAGCTTCCCAGTTTCCCAGGTTGCTGTCAAGCTCGAATCAGCCCGAATCGGTCCGCCCGCAAAACGGCAAACACCATTGCCTCATTTGCCCACCGGCGCGATCTTCTTCAGATACTCGCCAAAGCCAAAGAAGAACACGACCTTGTCCTGCGCGGGGCCGCCGCTGCCCTCTTCTCCTGGGGCCGCGCGTATCGCGAGCCGCTTGCCGTCGGGGTGAATGTCGTACGGGTACGGGGTGCCGTTGCCAGAACTCCGGTGGCGCGCCTTTGACCAGAGGCGCGGCTTCTCCGGTCGAAATGAATCACCCACGACGGAGTACGGCGCGGCCAGGATCTGGTTCTGGTTCTCAAACAGCAGCTCGTGCGAAGTGGCCGACCAGCGGGGATGAATGCCGCCTGAAGTCGAGATCCGCCACTTGCCCGCAGGGCCTGGAAACGGGCGTACGTAGATGTCGGCGCCCAGCGATTCGGTGGAGACGTAGGCGATGAAGCGGCCGTCCGGCGAGAACTCAGGGGCGGACTCGTCCGTGGGAGTGCTGAGAAAGACGGTGGGCTTGCCCGGCAAAAGGCCCCGGACAGCGTCGCCTTCCATGGGCAGGATCATGAGATCCTGTCCCGTGCCGCCGCGGGTGCCGGTGAAGGCGAGGAGCCTTTCGCCTGGGTGCCACGATTGGGCGAGTTGGTCCTCCGGGCTTTCGGTCAGCCTGGTGGTTTCGCCC
>JAENWE010000530.1 GCA_016650185.1 Vicinamibacteria bacterium
GCCGGTTTGAAGGAGCCAAAGGTCACGCTCCTCCCGAATGGCTGGCGTATCGCGCCGGTTGGGCAGCACGTCACTATTGGCGACCTGCCTATGAATTTGGTGATGTCGCCGGACGGCGCTCACCTGGTGGTCACCAACAACGGCTACTCGCAGCCGAATCTTGTGGTCTATGACCACACCCGGCAATTCGCTCGCTCACGGGTCCTCCTGGAGTCGGCGTGGCTGGGTCTGGCTTTCCACCCGGACGGGAAGCGGTTGTACTCGTCCGGATCCGCCAGGAACCGCGTGGATGAGTTTTCCTGGGACCGGGGCGCGCTGAAGAGTATCGGAGACATCCCCCTGCCCAAGCCCGCGAACGATAGCTTCGTCGGCGGTCTTGCGGTGTCTCCGGATGGTCGTCGGCTCTACGCCGTCCATGTCCTGGGCGAGAAGCTCCACGCCATCGATCTCGATACGCGGACGGTGATCAAGACCGTGGACCTCAGCGCCGAGCCCTACACCGTTCTCGTCTCCCCGGATTCGAGGTTCGTTTACCTGTCGCTGTGGGGCGGCGCGAAGGTTCAGGTGTTCGATGCCGCCGACCTGTCGCTCAAACACGAAATCGAGGTGGGGGAACACCCAAGCGCAATGGCTCTTTCGAAGGACGGCTCGCGTTTGTATGTCGCCTGCGCCAATACCAACGCGGTCTGGAACATCGATCTCGGCAAGGGCTATGCGACCGAGCAAATTGGGATCGCGCCTTTCCCCAACATGCCGCCCGGCAGCACGCCCAATGCCCTCGATCTTTCTCCCGATGGCAAGACGCTTCTGGTGGCAAATGCCGACAACAATACGTTGGCGGTGGTCGACCTCGATGCCGGCGGCAAGGGCGAAGTGGAAGGATTCATCCCCACGGGCTGGTATCCCACCGGCGTTCGCTTCTCCCTCGACGGGAAGAAGATCTTCATTCTCTCCGGGAAGGGTCTGACCTCGGCGGCCAACCCCCGCGGCCGCAACCCAGGAGCCGGCACCGGGCCCGATGCCCAGTATTCCGGAGCCATGTTCTGGGGCGCCCTCACCACCCTCGACGCACCCGATCACGCCAAACTCAAGGAGTACACCGCGACCGCGCTCTACCTCACCCCGGACACCGGCAAGTCACGTCTGGCCCCGGCCAAGGCGCCCCAGCGTTCGGTGATTCCCACCCGGGTGGGAGGCTCGTCACCGATCAAGCACGTGTTCTACGTGATCCGGGAAAACCGGACCTATGACCAGGTTTTTGGGGATCTGCCGCAGGGCAACGGAGATCCCTCCCTGACGTTGTTTGGGGAGAACGTCACGCCGAACGCGCACGCGCTGGTCAGGCAGTTCGTATTGCTGGACAACTTCTACGTCGACGCCGAAGTGAGTTACGACGGCCACGCGTTTTCCACCGGTGCTTGGGCCACCGACGCGGTCGAGAAGATCTGGCCGATCAACTACGGCCGTCGGGAAGGGCGATACCTGTCCGAGGGAGGCGGCGCCATGCGCAACCCCTACGGAAATCTCGCCGCCGGGCCTCGCGGGTACATCTGGGATGCAGCGGCCCGGGCCAACGTCTCGTACCGAAGTTACGGAGAGTTCTCGATCCCCGGCGCCGAAATCCGGTGGGATGAGGAGGTCAAACCCCCCTTCTTTGGATCCGTTCCCGGCCTCAAGGACCATGTCCATCCGACCTACCCCCCTTACAACCTGAGCATTCCCGACAACCGGCGCATCGACGTCTGGCTTGAAGAATTCAGGGAGTTCGAAAAGAACAACACTCTCCCCAGGCTCAACATCCTGAGACTGGGCAACGACCACACCGCCGGGTCGAGGACCGGCTCTCGGACGCCGCGCGCCATGGTTGCGGAGAACGATCAGGCCCTGGGCCGGCTCGTCGAAGCCATTTCCAGGAGCCGCTACTGGCAAGAGTCCGCGATCTTCGTGCTCGAGGACGATGCTCAGAACGGCCCCGACCATGTCGACGCCCACCGTTCGCTGGGCCTGGTCATCAGCCCCTACACTCAGCGGCAGGGTCTGGTCGACAGCACCCTCTACACCACCTCCGGTTTTCTCCGAACCATGGAGCTGATCCTCGGGCTCGAGCCCCTCTCGCAATACGACGCTGCGGCCACGCCCCTATACAACGCCTTCGCGCTCGCCCCGAACGCCGCCCCCTACGCGGCCCTCTCGCCGCGCATCGATATCACCGAGATGAACGATCCCGACGCCTGGGGCGCCGCCGAATCGGCCGAGATGGATCTGTCCGAGGCCGATCGAGCGCCCGACCTTCTACTCAACGAGATCGTCTGGCGGTCCGTGCGGGGAGCTCGATCAAGAATGCCGCCCCCAGTTCGGGCCGCCTGGCTCAAGCGAGGTGTGGGCGATGATGATGACGGAGAACAAAAGACCAACCAGAGCCCCACGACCAGACCCCGGAACCGTCCGTAATCAAAAGGCTCGAGACCACGACAGGAAAGCGACATGAAAGAGACAAACCGTTGGCCCCGAAGGTGGAAATCCGTCGCCTCCTCTGCGATTATTCTCCTCACCGCTCTGTCCGTGACCGCCCAGCCCGGTTCGGCCGGATCCAAGCCCACCCTGGCCCTCGTGGGCGGACAGATCATCGACGGCTACGAAGGGCCGCCGATTCATGACGGTGTCGTCCTGATCGCGGGCGACCGGATTGTCGCGGTGGGTCCGCGCTCCGAGGTGGCGGTCCCGCCCGGCACGCCGGTCATCAGCACCGAGGGCATGAGTGTGATGCCTGGCCTTATGGACATGCACGTCCACCTCATGATCCTCGGTCACGCTGATTACGAGCATTGGGATACCACGTACATGAAGCGGTTCCGCGACGACATCATGCCGGTGGCGGCGAAGCAACTCCTGATGGCCGGAGTCACCACCGTCCGCGACCTGGGCGCGCCGCTCGACGACATTCTTGAAGTGAAGCGCCGCATTGACAAGGGCGCGATTCCGGGGCCCCGGCTCTTCGTCTCGGGTCCCTTCATCCAACACGCCCCCTACGCGGAGTATGAAAAGTTCGTTCGCTGGGGCGTCAACGGGCCCGAAGACGCCCGAGCCAAGGTCCAGAAACTCATCGATGCCGGCGTCGATTTCATCAAGCTCATCGACCAGGATCAGATGAGCGAAGCGGAAGTGGCCGCCGTGGTCCAGACCGCCCATGCCGCGGGAAAGTCAGTAATCGCCCACGCCCATCGCGAAGATGAGATCCGGATCGGCCTCAAGCACAACGTGGACTGCTTCGAGCACACCGGGCTTGCCACCGAACCCGAGTACCCGGCCGACATCATCGAAGGCCTCAAGAAGCGGAACCAGTCGTTGTACTGGTGCCCGACGGTGTCACCGCTCAGCCTCACGAACTACACCGCCCAGGTGTTCCCCGAACGCCTCGATGATCCGCTCTGGCAGGAAGGTCTGCCGCAGGACATCGTGAAGGACATTCGCGACTCGCTGAAGAATCTCACTCACCTTGACTACTTCACCCTGACCTTCCGCCGGATTCCGACCCTGGAACGGAAGTTCCAGCAGCTCCGGCAGACCGGCGTGACCCTGATGGTGGGCACGGACAGCGGGATCCCCGCGAACTTCCACTCCGATTCGACCTGGCGGGAGTTGGAGACGTGGGTAAAGTTCGGCATGACCCCGATGCAGGCCATCGGAGGGGCCACTCGCTGGCCCGCGCGATTTCTCAAGCAGGAGAAGAACCTGGGGACGCTCGCACCGGGCCGGATGGCCGACGTGATCGCGGTTCGCGGAGATGTGCTCTCGAACATCACCCTGTTGCAAAACGTGCCTCTCGTGCTCAAGGGCGGAGTTCGCGTGAAGTGATCGGGGCCTTCGCGGCCGCGGCAGGCCTCCTCGCCCTGATCGACCCGCGCTTACGAGCCCTGGCCTGGGCGGCCCTGGCCCTGGCCGCTCTCGCCCTCTCTCGAGAACGGCCTCGCACGTACCTTCCCGTCCTGGCCATTGGTCTGGTCGGGCTCTCCACCCTCGGCTTTTCCGTCGGGGCGGACTCCTTGAACTACTTCGCCTATGCGTCGTCGCTCCTTTCGGATCGAGACCTCAGTCTCGAGAACCAGTGGTCGCGACTCGGCTTCGTGACGCAGGGCCTGACCCCTACCGGCCTCGTGCCGAACGCGATGTCGGTCGGCCCCGGCCTGGTCTGGCTCGCCCCCGTGGCCATCACGCATGCATGGCTCGGCCTTACCGGAGGCGCCACCGATTCGCTGCGCCTCGCGGAGTCCTACTATTCGGCGGCGGCCGCGACCACCCTGGCCGCCGTTCTGCTGGCGGTCTTCGTTCTGGCCCGCAGCCTTTCTCCCGGCGTGGGCGGCACGGCGGCCTGGATCGCCGTTCTGACCTCGGTCCTGGCGTCACCCATTCTTTACTACGCGGCGGTCCAACCGCTCATGTCACATGGCCTCACCTTCGCAGCCGCAGCGTTCACGCTGGCCCTCACCCTGCGCGCCGAGAACAGTGGCCGCCGAGCATTGTGGATCTTGGGCGGAGCCAGCCTCGGACTGGCCATGCTGTGTCGCACCCAGGCGGTCGTGTTGACTCTCTTCGTGCTCGCCGGTTTATGGCGTGCCCGCGCCGGATGGTTGACCGCCCTCTGGACCGGCGTCGGGGCGGTGGCGGTGTTTTCCCCTCAGTTGCTGGTCTGGAAGGTCTTATATGGTTCCTTCATCACCATTCCCCAGGGGAGCGACTTCATCGACTGGACCGGCCGGCACACCCTGGACGTGCTCCTCTCCGCCGACCGTGGCCTGTTCAACTGGCATCCAGCCCTCCTTCCTGGGCTTTTCGGTCTACTCGTTCTGCTGAGGGTTCCGGAACTCCGCGCCTATGCCGTCGCGTGCCTCGCCATCCTCGGTCTCACCGCGTTTGTCAACGGGAGCGTCAGAGACTGGAACGCCTCCGCGGCTTTCGGCGCGCGACGCTTCGATCTGGTGGCGCCTCCTCTCGCCTTCGGACTCGCGCACCTGCTCTCGCGGTCGAGGCCTTTCCTATCCGCCCGGCCTCTTTTTCTGCCTGCTGTCGCCCTGGTGATGGCGGGCTTGTGGAACGCCTCGCTGATTGACATCCGCAAGGGACAGTCCCAAAGCGCACTTCCCCTGGACGACCTGGTCCGACTTCAGGTGGAGCAGGCGCGCCGGGCAGCCGATGCCACCGTCGGTCGTCTTGGCCAGCGCGCCAGAGCGATCATCTACCAGGGGTTTGTAGGACTCGCCACGTATGAGAACTATCGGCCCGGCGGCGACTTCGATCTCGCGACCTTGGAGCAGCGCTTCCTTCGCCGGGGCTGGTCGGACGTTCAGGGGTGGGACGATGGCTCTCTTTTTCGCTACCTCCTCTATCCGAAGGCGTGCATCACGATTCCGATCGGAGAGCCCTTCGACCTTCACGGCTTCGTACTCGCCCGCTCGCCCGCTCGGATCAAAGACCAGCGGATGACCCTGATCCTGAATGGCCGAAGCGTGACCGAAGCGCCGCTGCCCGCGAACTGGACCGAGGTGTCCTTTGTGGCCCCCCGCGAACTGTGGCGAAGCGGCGAGAACGAGTTCTGTATCCGGGTATCCAAAAAACGGCCCGGGGATGAGGGGGACGACCTGGCCTTCGCGGCCGCGGTGATCAAGGTTCAACTGCCGTGATCACGCGGATGGTCCTGGCGAGAGTGGCCCCTCGGCTGCCGAGGCCGCGGTTCGTTTCTTCCCTCGCCTCTTCGCCCGGTTTACCCTCCGCCCTTGGACCACCGCCGTGGCCAGCGCGGCGCGAGGATCCACTACCCCGAAGCCTTGCTGCTCGGGCTTCAGTTCGCTCACCCTCCGGGCGGTGCGAGTCAGAATGGCCTTGATCTCCAGCGGCCGGAGCGAAGGGCAGGCTTCGATCATCTGAGCCGCGATCGAGGCCACGATGGGTGAGGCGAAGCTGGTTCCGTCCACGTGCTTGTACGATTCCGAGATCACGTTCTGGTCACGGACTTTCATCGAGACCAGTTGGCGGATCAGCTGGGGGGCGAGGCGGCAGGCGCTGTCCAGGGTTTCGTCGATGCCCGGGTTCTCTGCCAGCACCAGGGACAGCCTGGAGTCTTCGGTCTGCATGAGCAACGAGAACAGACCCGCCTGCTGGGCGGTGGTCGTTCCCGGCAGAAGCGGCGCGGCGAGCCAGATGCTCGGCGCCACCAGTTCCGGTTTCTGAAGGCCGTCGATCGTAGGCCCGTAGCTCGACTGGTAGGCCTCCACGCCGATCCGGCTCAGACGATTGCGGTCGTTGAAGCCTCCGACGGAAAGGGCCGACGGCGAAGACGCAGGCGGCAGCACCGGATGGGTTTTTGCATAGCCTGCGTTGCCAACCGCCGAGCAGACCAGAATTCCGGCCCGGGTGGCGGCCTCGACACACTCGCAAATCGGATCGTCGAGATAGGTGGCTTCGTAGTCGCCTCCCACACTCACATTGACGATCCTGATGTTGTGCTTCCGGTGATGCTTCAGAATCCAGTCGAAACCCTTCCTGATATCGCTGTGGGCGAC
>JAENWE010000531.1 GCA_016650185.1 Vicinamibacteria bacterium
AAAAGGCACAGGGCATGGCGCGAAAGGCCAAGCGCTCCCTCGCCACCGCGAAGGACGAGGCGAAGGATCTCGGGCGAAAAGCCAAGAAGTCTCTAACCAGCGCCAAGGACAAGCTGGCGGACAAACTGCACAGCTAGAAGTTCGCCGGCCCTTTCAGCGGCCCAAAGACGCGCGACGGACCGCAGTTCCCCCGCGGGTTCGAGGCGCTTCAGGCCTTCTTCGCCCGTGGTCGGGCCACCACCGCTCCCGTGCCCCTTTGGTATTCCTTCAGCTTGTACTGAATCTTGCGCGGGCTGACGCCCAGAATTTTCGCTGCTTGCGAGGTTGAGCCCCCGATTGATTCGAGGGTGCGCAGGATGGCCTCGCGCTCAATGGACGCAAGACTGCTCCCCGGGATCGCGACCTTCACCGAACGGCTGGCCTCGGACACCTCGAGGGTCTGGCGGAGGGTGGGGAAATGGGTCGGGGTCAGCACCGCCTCCTCCGCCAGGACCACCGCCCGCTCGATGACATTCTCGAGCTGACGGACGTTGCCCGGCCAGGGCTGACTCAGAAGCAGGGCCATGGCATCGTCCGAAAGGTCCCGCACCTCTTTACCGTTTCGCTTGGCGAACTCGCGCAGGAAGTGGTGTGCGAGAAGCGGGACATCGGACAAGCGTTCGCGGATGGGCGGAATCCGAATCTCGATGACGTTGAGACGGTAGAAGAGGTCCTCGCGAAAGGCCCCATCCGCGATCATCTTCGGGAGGTCCCGGTGAGTGGCGCACACGATCCGGACGTCTACTTTGAAGGTTCGATTGCCGCCCACCCGCTCGAACTCCCGTTCCTCCAGGAAGCGGAGCAGCTTGACCTGAACCGTGGGCGAAATGTCGCCGATCTCGTCGAGGAACAGGGTTCCCCCGTCGGCGGTCTCGAAGCGACCGGCGCGGCTGTTGGTGGCGCCGGTGAAGGCTCCCTTCTCGTGGCCGAACAACTCGCTCTCGAGGAGGGTTTCGGGCAGAGCGGCGCAGGCGACCTTGACGAAAGGCCGGGTTCTTCGGGGACCTGCCTGATGCAGGGCCTGGGCGAACAGCTCCTTTCCGGTTCCGCTCTCTCCGAGGAGCAGGACGGACGCGCTTGAAGGGGCGACCTGGCGGATCGTCTTGAAGGCATGGAGCATCGCGGGGCTCTCGCCCAGCATGTTCTCGAATTTGTACTTTTCCGCCACCCTCTCCCGAAGCTGGCGGGTTTCCTCGATCAGGCGCTTCTTCTCGATGGCGCGTTCGACCACGACTTCGAGTTCCTCGACATCCAAGGGCTTCGACAGATAATCTTCCGCCCCGTTCTTCATGGCCCGGACGGCGTTCTTCACCGTTCCGTAGGCGGTCATGAGAATGACCATGGTCTGAGGCCGGGCCTGCTTGAGCTTCGTCAGCAATTGGAGGCCGTCCATTCCGGGCATGCGCAGGTCCGTAAGGACCACATCGGCGTCGTTTTGTTCGATCAGGGCGAGGCCTGAATGGGCGTCATGCGCGGAGGCCACCTCGTAGCCGTCTTCTTTGAGGAGAGTTTCGAGGGCGGTGGCCGCGTTCACTTCGTCGTCAATGACCACGATCCGTGCTTTAGGGCTCATGGCAAGTCTCGTGGGGCGATGGGAAGGGTGATCTCGAACAGGGCGCCGCCCCCCGGCGCGTTGCGCGCGGTTATGGCGCCGCCGTGCGACGCGATGATCTGGCGCGCAATCGAGAGTCCCAGTCCAGTCCCTCCCGGTTTGGTGGTGGTGAAAATCTGAAACACATCCACGTCGTCCGGCAGACCCGGACCGGTATCTTCGACGCTCAGTTGCACCGATTCCGGGTTGAGGACGACCTTGACCGTGACCAGTCCGCCGCCGGTCATGGCTTCCACGCCATTGCGAACGAGGTTGATCATCACCTGCTTCATCTTCTCCGCGTCGATCGGCAGGGGGGGCAGGTCCGAAGGAGGCTGGTACACCAACCGGACGTCGCACGCAGCGGAGTGGGGCTCGAGCAGGCGCAACACGTGTTCGATGACCAGGTTGAGGTCGGCGAAGCCCTGTTGAACCCGGTCGGCTCTCGAGAACTGCAGGAAGTCTCCGGCCAGGGCATCGAGGCGGCTCACCTCTTCCCGGATGATGCCGATCAGTTCGCCGATGCCGAGGTCCGTTTCGAGGCGGGCGTTCCGCCTTTCGATGACGGAAAGCTGGAGAGCGATTGAATTGAGAGGATTGCGGATCTCATGGGCGAGGCCGGCCGCGAAGGTTCCGAGCAGCGCCATCTTCTCGGTCTCGATGATCCGTTCCTGGGCGGCGCGCAATTCGCGGTAGGCGGTGCGCGCCTCGTCATGTCTTTGTCGCTCCGCTTCGCCGCGACGCGCCCGCTCCACGGCCAGACTGATCTGGTGGCCGAGGGTTTCCAGGAAACGTAGTTCCCCTTCGCTGAAGGGTCTTCCGGCGGGCGCGGCCACATTCAACACCCCCCGACTCCCACCCCGGAAGAACAGGGGGATACACGCGTGGCCGCCCGAGACACTGGAGCCCTCGATCATCGCGGGCATACGGGGGCACTGGGTAGTGTTCCGAGCCTGCATCGTGTGCCCGCTCCAGAACACCTCACGACAAAGGCAATCGGAGGACCCGCTCCGGCGAACCTCCTCAATGTAGCGTTGCGAAACCCCTCTGGCCGCGGCCAGATGAAGCTGTTGGTCGTTTTCCTCGCCCGTGAGGATCCAGGCGGCGCTCAGGCCCAGCTTCTCTCGAACCTTGTCCAGGGCGATCTCGAAGACCGACTGAGCGCTTTCGGTGCTGTGGACCTCGATGGCCACCTCGGCCAGCACCGAGAGCTCACGTTCTCTCTGCTCCAGTCGCTCGCTCAATTCTCGAACTCGCGCCTCGTAGGGTGCCTGCAGACGCTGAGGGTCCTCCACCATGACGTGAGGATCGTAACAGTGGGTGGCCCGGGCTCGCATGATGGATGACCCTGCAACTGAGGTGCCATTTGCTGGAAGAGCCCTTCAGGCCCGCGTTGCGACCTCGACTGCGCAACAACTGCAAGAAGAGAACCCCGGGGCCGCAATTTTTTCGGCGGCCGCAGAAACGGCTTTCTCAGCGTCTTTGGAGCGACTCGGCGAGAAACTCGAGAATCTCCGCTCGGGCCAGCTGCTCGCCCAGACCACCAGGGTGGTAGTCGAAGCCGTGGTCCGCGAAGGGGACGAGCAACTGACGAGGCGACGCGAGGCCGGCACGCGCGAAGGCCTGGGTCAGCAGTTCGACGTGATGCGGGGAGACGATGGAATCACGGTCGCCTTGGATGAGGAGGGTCTTTGGCACGGAGGCGTTGACCCAGGACGTGGCGGAGGCCATTCGATACGCGTCGAGATGCGTCGCCGGCGTCCCGCCGATGTACGTCTCCAGGGTCTGGTACCCAAGGATGGGGTCGGCGAATGGCCGTTGCCGCCAGCCCCACTCAAGATCGAGCGGACCGTACATGGTGATGATGGCCCTGACCGGATCGTCAGCGACATCGCAGGCGGGAGCGATCCGGGCGTCTCCCGCAGAGTAGGCGGCGATGATCGCGATGGCGCCCCCCGCCGAGCGACCGAGATACGCCACACGGTCCGAATCGATGCCGAACTCCTGAGCTCTCTCCCGAAGTCTCCCCGTGAGGCACTTCACGTCCGCGATGGCCAGGGGGAACCTGGCGGCGGGAGAGAGGCGATACTGGATGTCCGCGACCGAGTATCCAGCATCGGCGAAGACCTCCGAGATGGCCTGGTTTTCCCCTTTGTCTCCACCCCTGAAGCCTCCGCCATGAACGATAACCAGAAGGGGCCGCGGCCCTTCGCCATGACCGCGGTAGAAGTCGAGACGGAGGTCGGGTCGAGACGGCTCAAGGGCCTGATCGGTTCTTCGATCCACCGGTGGGTGGCTCGGCCCCCATGCGAAGTACTCATGCAAGGAGAAGGAGCGGCGGTGAGCGGAGTAAGCGGGGAGAGTCGCTGCGAAGGGGAGGAGACTCAGGAAAATCGCGGCTGTGCCCGTCGCGCGATAGATGAGTGGCGAGGCGCCGCGTCCGAGGGCAACCAGGCCGACCAGGGCCACGGGTAGGACCACGATGAGCGAAAGTTCGGAAACCACCAGGCGAGCGATCCACAGATCGCGGGTGAGCGCGGGTATCACCATGATCAGCCCCAGCACGATCGCATTGAGGCACGCGAGGCGGCCGAAGCGCGCGCGGGTGGGTCCTGGACCCGAAGCCTTAGGTGGCAAGGTTCCGAAGCTGATCCTGCCGCTCCTTGGGACCGAGCGTAATCAGAGTGTCGCGTTCGGCGATGACGGCGTCCGGCGCCGGATTGAAGATCATTCGGCCATCCGTCTGCTTGATCGCGACCACGATGAGCCCAAGGTCCCGTCGAAGTCCGGTATCGCGAAGAGGCTGGCCGCACAGAGGGCTGCCCGGATGGATCACGGTCTCGTCGATCTGCAGGGCCATGTAGTCGCTGCGGGTGGCGAGCTCGATGAAGTCGACGACGCTCGGACGCAGGACGGCTTGCGCCACCCGCTGGCCTCCGATCAGGTAAGGCGAGATCACCCGGCTTGCCCCGGCTCTTATGAGTTTCTTCTCGGCGCCTTCGTCATCGGCGCGGGCCACGATGAACACCTTGTCCGACAGGAGGCGCGCGCTCATGGTGATGAACAGGTTGTCGGCGTCGGACGCGGCCAGGGTGACCAGGGTTTTC
>JAENWE010000532.1 GCA_016650185.1 Vicinamibacteria bacterium
CAGCGACGACAGACGCTTTCTCGATTTCTGCGCCGGCATCGCGGTCAACGGCCTCGGGTACGGCGACCGCGCGGTGGTCAAGGCGATCCGGGATCAGGCGGGGAAGCTGATGCATATCAGCAATCTCTTCCATTCCGAGCCCACGTCTCGCCTCGCTCAGCGTCTCGTGGGCCTGGCCTTCCCTTCGAAAGTCTTCTTCTCGAACTCGGGGAGCGAGGCGGTTGAGGCTGCGATCAAGTTCGCTCGGAGGGTCGGCCATGAGCAGGGACGAACCGAGCTCTTCGCGTTCGAACGATCGTTTCATGGGCGCACCCTGGGGGCCTTGTCGTTGACCTGGACGCCCAAGTACCGCGAGCCCTTCGCGCCCCTGCTGCCGGATACGGGCTTCTTGCCCTGGGGCGATCTCAGCGCGATCGCGGAGCGCGTGGGTCCGAAGACCGCGGCGGTGCTGATCGAGCCGGTTCAGGGCGAGGGTGGGCTTCGCCCCGCTGCCCCCGAGTTTCTTCAGGGTCTGAGGCAGATCTGTACGGAGAGGGGCGCTCTGCTGATCGTGGACGAGGTTCAGTGCGGCTTTGGCCGGACGGGAAAGATGTTCGCGTACGAGCACTCCTCCATCACCCCCGATATCCTAACCGTGGCCAAACCACTCGGCGGAGGTCTGCCCATGGGCGCCACTCTGCTTCGCGAGGATCTGGTTTCGAGGATTCACGTGGGAGACCACGGCTCGACATTCGGCGGCAATCCGGTTTGTGCCGCCGCCTCCAACGCCATCCTCGATCGCCTCACCAGCCCGGGATTCGTGGAGTCCGTGGCCAAGAAGGGAGAGCAGCTTCGGCGCGGACTGAAGAAGATCGCGAAGAAGCACAAAGGACAGATCGCGGATGTCCGGGGTCTCGGCCTCATGCAGGGCGTCGAATTCACCGGCGAGGCCGCGCCCATCGTGAAGGGCCTGAAGGAGAAGGGGATCCTGACCATCAAGGCGGGGGAGAAGGTCCTGCGCCTGCTGCCGCCCCTCGTCATCAAGCCCGCGGAGATCCGGGAATTTCTGGCCGCCCTCGATGTGGTGGTCGGAGAGCTGAAGCCGTGAACCCCGAGCCCCCCACATCACTTTATCGCCTGGAGAAACAACGCCGATGAGTTCCGTCAAGAAGGTCGTGCTCGCCTATTCGGGCGGTCTGGATACGTCGATCATCATCCCCTGGATCAAGGAGAACTACGGCGGCGCCGAGATCATCGGGTACTGTGGTGATGTAGGCCAGGGCGAAGATCTGGAGGCGGTGAAGCGGAAGGCCCTCGCCACCGGCGCGTCCAAATGCATCGTCGAGGATTTGCGAGAGACCTTCGTGCGGGACTACTGCTTCAAGGCCTTGCAGGCGGGAGCCATGTACGAAGGCCGATACCTCATGGGAACCTCCCTGGCCCGGCCCCTTCTGGCCTACGGACAGGTCATGTGCGCGCTCGAAGAAGGAGCGGACGCGCTGGCGCACGGAGCCACCGGCAAAGGCAACGACCAGGTTCGGTTTGAAGTGACCTATGCCACGTTCGCCCCCCAGCTCCGGGTGATCGCACCCTGGAAGGAATGGGATATCCGCTCCAGGGAAGACGCGCTCGAGTATGCGGCGAAGCACAACATTCCGGTCGAGCAGACCAAAAAGGATCTTTTCAGCCGCGATGGCAACCTCTGGCACCTGTCGCACGAAGGCGCGAATCTGGAAGATCCCTGGAGCGCTCCCATGCCCGAGATGTTCCGTCTCTCCGTCGAGCCCGTGAACGCGCCCGACAAGCCCGAGGAAGTCACGATCGTGTTCGAGCGAGGGGTGCCGGTCTCTGTCGACGGCAAGACGCTTGGCCCGGTGGCTCTGGTTGAAGAACTGAATCGTCGGGCCGCTGCCCATGGTGTGGGCCGTCTCGACATGGTCGAAGATCGCTTGGTCGGCATGAAGGCCCGCGGTGTGTATGAAACGCCCGCCGGCACGGTCCTCTACGCCGCGCATCGCGAGCTCGAGAGTCTGTGCCTCGATCGGCAGACCATTTCGGTCAAGAATCAGCTGGCCATCCGCTATGCGGAACTGGTCTACGACGGCCTCTGGTTCTCGACCTTGCGCAACGCCCTGGCCGCACTCGTCGATTTCACCCAAACGGAAGTCATCGGAGAAGTTCGCCTGCGTCTGTTCAAAGGCAGCGTGATCCCGGTGGGCCGCCGTTCCCCGCGCAGTCTCTATCGTGAGGACCTGGCCACGTTCGGCGAGGGGATGAAGTACGACCATAAAGACGCGGAAGGATTCATCCGCCTCTTCTCGCTGCCTGAGCGCGTCCGCGCCATCACCCGGGAGGGCCGGGGCAAGTGACCAAGCGGTGGGCCGAGCCTGGCGAAGGCCGGATTCACTCCGGCCGGAGCGCGGGGGTCTGGGGGGCTAAGCAACGGATGACCCGTGGAGCGAAGCCTAGCGAAGGCCGGATTCACTCCGGCCGGAGCGCGGGGGTCTGGGG
>JAENWE010000533.1 GCA_016650185.1 Vicinamibacteria bacterium
AGGTCCTGGTACTTCTCGGTCGACGACCGAGGATCCTTGAGGGCGGCCTGAATGCCGACGTCTTTCATGGAACCGGGACCGCTCACCTGGGTCGCCGGAGCTTCGAAGATCCGCCTCCTAGTCGTACGATCACGGTTTCATTCTCTCAAAAGCCATGTAGAACGCGGTTCTCGCTCCCCAAATTCCCCCCTTCTTGCAAGACACCTCTTGAACCGCAGCCTTCTGCTTGTCGTCAAGCTCGTCCTCTCGGTCGGGCTCCTGGTCTACCTGCTCCGCAGCGTCGACCTCTCGGACGTCTTCCGGCACGTCATCGAGGGCGATCACCCGGTCTTCGTGGTGGCGGTGCTGATCTACGCGACCGTGGTGGTGCTCTCGACCATGCGCTGGAAGATTCTCCTGGATGCGCTTGGTGCCTCGCCCACATTCAAAACGCTCTGCCAGTCCTACATGGTGGCCTCGTTTTTCAACAACTTCCTGCCCAGCAACGTGGGGGGCGACGTGGTGCGAGTCCGGGACGCGGCCAAGGCGGCCGGATCGCACACCACATCTCTCACCGTAGCGGTGCTGGATCGGGTGATCGGTTTCGTGGCCCTTTACTTCATCGCGGCCACGGCCTTCCTCTCCGGGGGCTCGATGGTGCGCGCCCTGGCCGGCGCGCGCGTCATCCTCCTGGGTCTCACCGCCTTGTTCATCGTGCTCGGCGCCATCTTCATTCGCACGGGGCTGGTGACGGCGCTCGTCGAGCGGTTGGGTCTGCGGCGATTCCCCTGGGCCTACGAAAGATTCGCGTCGGTTCAGACCGCGGTCAATTCGTACCGGGCCCGGAAGGTGGCCCTGATCAAGGCCTTCTTCCTTTCTCTGATTCTGCAGTTTCTCGGTGTCGCCTACTTCTTCATGGTGGCCCGCGCCCTCAAGATCCCTCTGGAGTTTGGAGCCGCCTTGTTGATGGTTCCCCTCTGCACCCTGATCCAGGCCATCCCCATTTCCTTCAATGGATGGGGCCTGCGCGAAGGCGTCTATGTCGTCTACTTCAACCAGGTTGGCTTGCCTCGCGAAAGCGCGCTCGCCTTTTCGATCGTCGCGGCCGGCCTGGTGGTCTTCCTGTCGATTTCCGGAATGTTTGTGTGGCTCGCGCGAAAATCCCACGGCCACGACATTTCCTCCGAATCCGCCTGATGTCGGCCCTCAAGCGAGTCGGGGACGCAGGCCGACTCCTCCTCGATCTCGTCTCGCGGGATCCTCCGTTTGTCAGAGGCGGCGGCCTGAACCCTCACGACATCCCGGTCTTTACATTCCACTCGCTGGAACCGCGCTCGTTCGAGAGGAAGATGCGCTACCTTCGCGAGGCCGGATACCAGGCGATCTCCATGAACGCATATCTGGACGCGCTTTCCGGCCGTGCCCCGGCGCCGCCGAGGTCGGTCCTTATCACCATCGACGACGGCCGCGCCAGCACCTGGACCGTCGGCCACCCGATCCTGAAGAAGCTCGGCCTGCGAGCCACCGCCTTCCTGGTTACGAGCGCTGTCCATGATTCGACCGAGGTGTCGAAGACCATCGCCGAGGTGGAGACCCTGGAGTGGGGCCCGCTGGTCGCGCGCGATCACGCTCATGGCCGGCCCTTTGTCACCTGGGGCGAGGTGCGGGCCATGCGCGATGTGATCGATGTCGGAAGCCACACCCATCTGCACGCGCGAATCCCGATCTCTTCGATAACCGCGGACGTGATGAAAGCGACGATGCAATGGGGGTACGGCGTTTTCGACTGCCCGCTCATCTGGGTCAATGGCCGCGAAATTCGGGGCCGCGAGGTTCCCCTGGGAACGCCCCTCCCTGAGTCCGCGCCGCGGCTCTCCGGATCACCCGCGTATCGCTCGATCGATGATCGGTACGAGACCCCCCTGGAAGCGAGCGACGCCATGCGCTTCGACCTGGGTGAAGCGCGACGACTCCTCCAGGAGAAGGCCGGGGTCGACGCCAGGGCGCTGTGCTACCCGTGGCATGTTCACTCAGAGGAGGCCCGATGGATCGCCGCGGAGGTTGGATATGGGGCTGGCTTCGCGGGCAAGGCGACGTCGGGCCCGGCCATCGCGAAGCCCGGCGCCGACCTTCTCACCCTGAACCGCGTCGGTGAGGACTACGTCGAGCGTCTGCCCGGCCCTGGCCGAAGGTCGCTCCTCTCGATCCTGCGAGAAAAACTCCTCCGCGGACGTCACGGATAGGTTGGAACTGGCCGTTCTACAAAGGTAGTCGTTGGTACCATTTCCCGTGATTCATCAGCATCATTGTCGTTATGGGGCCGACGAGTATCCTCTGTTTGCGAGAGTACCAGATGGCGAAATCGGAATCTCATAGCCGAACCAGCAGGGCGAGGCGAAGGTCGCGCCGGTGGAGCCTGCTCGTTCTGGCGGGTCTTCCGCTCATGGCTCTGCATGCGGGCCTGCTCGTGGAAAGAGCGACGCACCGGGAAACGCTGGACGCGGCCGTGGTCTTCCGCTGGGTTCTCTCGATCGCCCTCCTGGTCATCTTCAGGCGTTTGGCGGCCGGGGCGTATTCGTTCAGATCGCCCAC
This sequence comes from Vicinamibacteria bacterium, assembly GCA_016650185.1. Taxonomy (GTDB): domain Bacteria; phylum Acidobacteriota; class Vicinamibacteria; order Fen-336; family JAGNNV01; genus JAGNNV01. Next base: position 2,572 of record JAENWE010000533.1, read on the forward strand.
GCTCGGCATCGCGGCCGTGCTCATCTTCGCGCTGATCCACACGCCGGTCGCAGCACCCGAGCCCAGTCTGCCCCTCGCGGCGACCGGCTTCGGCCTCGCCCTCTCCCTCGCCGTGGTCGATCGGCGGTGCGACGCCCTCGCCGCGCTTCGCTCGATGGTCTTGATGGCTCCGCCGGTTTCATCGGCCGGGAGCTCGCTCATCTCGCGGGAAACGTTGAAGGATCGCGCGCCGCCGGTCGCCCGGTAAGCGCGCCTCCCTCCCCTTCCCTCTTCCTCCTTCACCGCGAGATCATCATGGAATTTTCACCCTTGCATCAGGCCGTGTTGTACCTGCCCATACTTTCCACCCTTTGCGCCACCTTTTTCGCCTGGGTACTGTTCAGCCGATTCGCCGAGAAGGGCGCCGGCCCCCATCTGTTTTGGTGGGGCATCGGCATGGTGACCTACGGCATGGGCACTTTCACCGAAGCCTTCACCAGTCTGGTGGGGTGGAACGAAACGGTGTTCCGCTTCTGGTATGTGGCGGGCGCTTTCCTGGGCGGCTATCCGCTCGCCCAGGGCTCGGCCTATCTGCATCTGGGACGAAAGGCCGCCAACCGCTGGGCCTACTTCTGGGTCACCGTCATCACGGTGGCTTCGGCCTTTGTGTTCCTTGCCCCAATTGATACGTCTCTGGCGGAAGCGCACCGGCTCTCCGGCAATGTCATTCAATGGCGGGGCGTCCGGCTGGTAAGCCCCTTCATCAACGTCTGGGCCATGGTCTTTCTGGTCGGCGGCGCGGTGGTCTCAGCTCTACGGTTCAAGAAAGACACCCGCTTCAAGGGTCGTTTCATCGGCAACACGCTGATCGCGGTCGGCGGTCTTCTCCCCGGCATCGGGGGTTCGATGACTCGCGCGGGCTATGTCGAGGTCCTATACATCACGGAGTTGATGGGACTGATCCTCATCTACTCGGGCTATCGCTTCTGCCTTGCCGCCCCCGCCGTTGAACCGGTGGCTCGGCGCCTGGCCGTGGCGTAGCCGGCGCTTCCGCCGGAGCTCAACCTCCGGTCGCTTGTATGGCGGCGTCTCCGCGGGTTCGTGAACGCTCAGACTCGAAGACCCCGATATTGTCCGCGAGCCAGAAACCGCGGATCAGGTTCTTCCTCAGATGTCGCTCCATCTCTGCGGTCTTTGCCGGGTTGAATAGAAAGCCGTGCCGGGCGAATCGCTCAATCCAGTACGATTTCGGCTGTAGGTGGATGTGACCCTGACCGGGCTGCCCCGGTGAAGCGGCGGAAAAAACGACCAGGGGAGCGTGCTGACAGCAGACTTCAACCAGTCGATGGCCCATCGAAGGGGTCAGATGTTCGGCAACCTCGAAGCTCATGGCCAGATCGAACGTGTCTCCCGCTCCGGTGAAGGTCGCGAGATCGAAAGGCTGAACCTCGACCCGGAACTCATCCTTGGCCAGTCGGCGGGCGATGGGAGAGTACTCGAACCCCTTGGCTGCAACATGGCGTTTCCGGAACTCCGCCACGTAGGCGCCGGTGCCGCACCCAAAGTCGGAAACACTAGTCAGCGCCGGGAACAGGTTGAGAATTCCTTCGAC
>JAENWE010000534.1 GCA_016650185.1 Vicinamibacteria bacterium
GCGCTTGCAGGGCGAGCACGGGGCTCGATTCGACCCGGCCCCGATTCTGAGTGAGTATGCGTCCGCGGGGCGGACTTTCTATTGAACGGCCCGCCCCCGGCTGGAAACGGCGGCAAGGCCGCCAAAGCGAAAGCGGGCGGGCGGCGAAGCCTTGCTTCCGTCGGGCGGCTTCCCGGCATGGCCCCGGTCATTTCCAAATTTGGAGCCCCTTTTGGAAAGCGCTTCACCCGCAATCATTTCGAACTTCTTCGCCTCGCCTACTCGGCCTACGCCCGGCTCAAGAGTTCGGCGCCCCTGATTCGCGATCGGGGCGTCAATATCTATACTCAATGGACAGGGGATCCGGACGCCTTCGGCAGCGCCATCATGCTGGAGGCGATCTTGCGGAAGCTCGGCGCCGAGAACGTCCGCATCCTGACCGGCGCCCTGGGGCATCCCCAGAATGTCCAGATGGCGAAGGTTTGCGGCATCGAGTACTTCCATCCGAACGAGGGCCGCATCGAAGGCGGACTTGCCTGCATGGTCGACGCGTCGCCGCCGCTGGGCGCCCGCAACACCGCCGGCATCCTGCCCGAGCGCGATTTCTTCTTCGTGGCCGATCATCACACCGGGCTCGAGGACGTGGAGCGACAAAGTGCGGAAAAGGGTGTGCGTTCCATCCGCCATGCCTTCGTGGGGCTTCCCGTCGGGTCCACGTCCGCATTCATGGCCGCCATCGCCCTGGCCTTCGGGGTTTGGGACGATATCGGCCCCAAAGGCCGGGCGGCCGCGGCTCTTGGCATCTATACGGATACGAGCGCCCTTCTGCACGGCTCCACCGCTCTTGACTTCCGGATGTTCGAAAAACTCACGCGCGACGCCGAGGCTCGCGGCATCCTCGCAGAACTGCGCGACTATCGCGTTCCCTCCGAGTGGTACACCTACAAGTCGATCGCCACTCAGTGGATGATGAGCCAGGGTGCGGTGAAGGTCGCGCCCATCGGCCGCGTGCCCGATGAGCACCGCGACGTCATCGCCGAGATCGCGAGCGACCTGCTTCGGGTGGAGGACACCTCCCTTGGCATCGCGGTGGCCTGGACGGATCGGGGCACCGAAGTGTCGATCCGAGCGGACTCGCGTTTGCTCGGCTACGACAAGGACCGCATCGTTCGTGTGGTCGAGCATCTTCTGGACCGAACCTTCCCCGGTCTGTCCGGTTTCAAATACGAGCGTCGGCCCCCGTTTCGCGTGGAAGGTGGGGCCTGCGCCGCCCACAACACCGCCCAGGACGAGGCCTTCCACCTGACCTTCGTGGATCTGCCCACCGGATACCCTGAACTCGATCACTGCCGCGGCTGCGCCCGCGCGCTCCTGTCGGCGCTCACCGCCCTCAAGTTCAAAAACCCCGAAGAGATCCAGGGTCTCATTTAGTCCGCAGGTACCAAGGGATCCCGCTCTCCAGCCACGGCAAAGAGAAAGGGCGTCTCAGGAGAACCCTGAAAGGCCCCGGCGCGCCTTCCGTCCGGAATAGCCGCGCTACTTGCCGGTGAACGGCGCGGCCATCTTGGCCGTGCCCCACATCAGCGAGAACTCGCCATCACTCCCCTTGCCCATCACTTCAATGGTGAACTGCTCGACGGACTCCTTAAGAGTAGTGGAGGTGAGCGGAACCTCGGCCACCTTGGCCTTGCTGTCCGGATTCGTGGCGATCATGCTCCATGAACCACTCTCGCCCTTCACCGCGGTGAGGACGTAGGAGCCCTTCGGAACCGAAATCGCGCCGAACATGAGATCGGCTTCGGTTTTGAGCGATGTCGGCGACCCCGAGCCCATGCGCCAGGGTGTCCCGGCCTTGGCCTGGCCGAGCATGTCGCGTCCGGCCAGAGAGGGGCGGCCGTATTCGACGGCGACCGCCTTGCCGGCGACACTGGCTTTTGCCTCGCCACGCTGTTCCTGGGCCACGGCGAGCGAAGTGCTGAAGGCAGCCACGAGGGCCACGGTGTGCATGAATTTCATTCGGCGATTCTCCTTCTGAGAGTGAAAGTTGACCCGCCATTGTAGCTATACTGACCGGAATTTCCCGAAAGAGACGGCTCCTTGCGGACGTCGCCTCTTCCGCCGAACCTTGTTCCCAAGATTCCGTTTTTTTGAACGTTCCTCGCCCGGAGGCTTCATGTCAGCCAACCTCTTCCAGACAAAGTCGATTGAGCAGCTCACCAGCGATGTGGAGCACGGAGGCAAGGGTCTGAAGCGGACCCTGTCCGCCCTCGACCTCACTCTGCTCGGGATCGGCGCCATCATCGGCACCGGAATCTTTGTTCTGACCGGAACGGCGGCGGCGAACCAGGCCGGCCCGGCGATCACCATGTCCTATGTCCTGGCCGGTCTGGCCTGCGGGTTCGCGGCCCTTTGCTACGCCGAATTCGCCTCCATGATTCCGGTGGCGGGCAGCGCCTACACGTATGCCTACGCGACCCTCGGGGAGGTTGTGGCCTGGATGATCGGCTGGGACCTGATCCTCGAATACGCGGTGGGTTCGATGACCGTCGCCATCGGCTGGAGTGGTAACTTTCAGCGCGTGCTCGCGAGCGCCGGGATCGTCCTCCCCACCTGGATGCAGGCAGGTCCCGGAATCCTGCCGGGTGCGGTGATCAATCTCCCGGCCGTCCTCATCGTCCTCTTCATCATGGTTCTTCTGGTGGTGGGCGTCCGGGAGAGCGCCCGGTTCAACGCGGTCATGGTCTTCGTCAAACTCCTGGCCGTTCTCATCTTCCTGGGCGTTGCCTTCAACCATGTGGAACCGGCCAACTGGCAGCCCTACACGCCTTATGGCTGGTCCGGAGTCATGGGTGCCGCCGCCGTCGTCTTCTTCGCCTACATCGGCTTCGACGCGGTCTCGACCACCGCCGAAGAGGCGAAGAATCCGGCTCGCGATCTGCCCATTGGAATCATTGCTTCTCTTGTGATCTGCACGGTTTTGTATATCGCGGTCGCCGCCGTCCTCTCGGGCGTCATCCCCGTGACCGAATACCGAAGCGTCGAGGCAACCCTGCCCGGATCGGCCCTGCAGTCGCCCGAAGAAGTTACGAAGTTCCTCAACGCTCCGGTCGGCTACGTCCTGGGCTCCCTTCACATCGGTTGGGCGGATGCCCTGGTGTCCGCGGGTGCGGTCGCCGGCATCACCAGTGTCCTGCTGGTGATGCTGATGAGTCAGCCGCGCATCTTCTTCTCGATGAGCCGGGACCTGCTGCTCCCTCCTGGCATTTCGAAAATCCACCCGAAGTTCCAAACTCCTTACATCACCACCATCATCACCTGCGTCGTCGTAGCCGTGATCGCCGGGTTCACTCGGATCGAGGTCGTAGGGGAAATGACCAGCATCGGGACTCTCTTCGCTTTCGTGGTGGTTTGCGCCGCGGTGATCGTGCTGAGGAAGACCCGGCCGGATGTGAAGCGACCGTTCACCGCGCCCGGCGGCCGATGGACTCCGATTCTGGGCGTCCTCTCCTGCGCCTACCTGATGGTGTCGCTGGCCGTTCTGACCTGGCTGCGATTCCTGGTCTGGCTCGACATCGGCATGCTCATCTATTGGTTCTACAGTCGTTCGCACTCACCCCTTTTCAACGCCGAGCTCGAGGCCAAGAAGTCGTCCGCCGAGAAGACTGCGAACTCCCTGCAGATGTGGGGGGGGCTGGGGCTGTTCAACGGCTTCTGGATTTCGCTCGTTGGGGCGCTCAGCGTGCTCGGGATCAACGGAGAGGCCACATCGAGGTGGAACGAAATCGGCGTCAGCCCGTCTCAGGCCACGATCACCGGCCTGATCGTTCTCGCGGTTTCTGCGGGTCTGTTTATGATGGGACGACAGAAGAAGACGGCCTAGTCCGGGCTAGCAGTCCGTTCCAGCGGGGTTGGCCTTTTTTGGGGCAACTCCGCGGAACTAGGACTTGCTGGCCAGGTGTTCCATAACGGAGACCGCGCAGATCTCCGCGATCTGCTCGAGGATGGTTTCGCCGTCCTCGATGGTGGCAGCACCCGGGTCTCCGAAGTAGGCGTCTTCGCCGCCGGCCTCTTTGAAGGTCTTCGCCCCGTCCTTCATTGCCGCGACCAGGCCTTCCATGGGAGGGATGCTGATCCTCTCGTGCTCGCGCACCAGGGGCAGATTGAGAGCCATTATGGCCGAGGTCTCGAAGGCTCCGGCGTGGTCTCCTTGCCTGAAAACCTCGCCCAGCTGCTGGGACCAGCGCTTGCGGGTCAGATCCACGAAGCACGCCGATACCCCGGCTTTCTTCGATTCTTCAATCGCCTGTTTCAGGACCTCAAGATGGGCGGCGTCCAGATGGGTGTTGATAAACGCGACCGCGCGGAAGTCTCGCGTCGCGGTCAGGGCGACGTCCTTCAGAAAGGCCAGGGCGGTAGGCCGGGAGAGGGTCAAGGTACCCGGGAAGTCAACCGCCCATTCGCAGACGCTGAAGGAGATGCTCGGAAACACGAGGGCCCGCACACCGTGCCCCTTCAGCTTTCGGGCGGTCCGCTTCGCGGCATCGATGGCGAGAAAAGTGGCAGTGGCCAGCGGCAGATGGGGCCCGTGGGCCTCGGTGGCCCCCAGAGGAACAAGGGCGACCGCTTTCTTGTCGGCGGTGGCCTCAAGAGCTTCGGGCCAGGTCATCTCGGCCAGTACGATGTTTTCCGCCATAACACTTGCACGCGCGCTCCAGCTACGCCGGAAGAAGGCAAGGCTTCGCGCGGTTCGTTCTCCTTATCGGTGGTCTACGGTTCTCTTTAGGGCTCTTTGGAAGCGTTTCTTGCTCCTCCGGTGGCTCCAGAAGCAACCGCTATCAAAGAACCGCCCGGAACGTGACACCGTTATACCCGACTCCTTGGAAAGGTCACAACCGATACGACGCTTAGTGCTCGATTTCGTCTTCTTTCTTTGGGGCCATGGGGAGAGCCGCCATCTCGGCCTCGATCCCGCGGTTCGCGAGCCGTTCCAGGAGTTTGTCGAAACGACTTCGGTCGGGCGCGGGCGCGTCGCGCACGAGAGCCAGCGCTTCTTCGAGGTAGACGACGCTCCGAGCCAGGTGGGCCAGCGTCTCCGTGGGCAGGGGGGCCTCGGGATGGGCGCAGCTCGCGAAGCGCTGCTCGTCGGCGAAGGCGCCGAGCACCTCGATCACCCTTGCGGACAACGAGTCGGCGGCCTCGTTGACCGCCTCGTGATGGAACGCGGTCTGGGCCAGGGCGAGCGCGTCTTCGATCTCGTCGTCCCCCCAATCGTCCCGCAAGCGATCGAAATCGCCGTTCGGAAGCGACAACTTCGTCCCTTCCTCATCGGCCGATGCGGCGACGTCCGTGATCAGTTCTACGATTCTTCCCATGGTTCTTTCTTATTCTAGGGGGTCCGGACACGAACCCGGCCCCCCTAGGACCCCCTGGTCTCCACTCGGCAAGTCTTTGTTGACGCTCGAATCGCCCGAGTGAATCGGGCGATTCGAAAGGGGAGTTGCCGAGTTCCGACCAATTTGCGTGGTGAATATCAGCTTCACCC
>JAENWE010000535.1 GCA_016650185.1 Vicinamibacteria bacterium
GCCCATTCAGGGCGATCCCATCATCGGATACATCACCCGAGGCCAGGGCGTTTCCGTTCACGCGGTCAGTTGCCCCAACGTGAAGAACGCCATGGTGGACGCTCAACGTCGCGTTCCGGTCTCCTGGGACGCGACCCCGGGTGAAACCTATCCGGTTCGCCTCAGTGTTCAAGTCCACGACCGACCCGGCCTGCTGGCCGCCATGACCACCGCGGTTTCCGACAAGGGCGGCGACATCAGAAGGGCCGAGGCCAGGACTTATGACGATCGGCCCGGAGTGGTGGACCTGGTCGTCCGGGTCCGGGACCTCGACCACCTGAAGGCCCTGGTGAAGTCCGTGAAGGACATTTCCGGCGTGGCTCGGGTTGAACGAACCTCTCTCGCAGACACCCCCCCTTAACCCCTGGAAGGACTTTGAATGGCCAAGAAAATCGTGCTCACAGATCGGGCTCCGGCTCCGATCGGCCCTTATTCGCAGGCCGTAGGCGTCGGTGACCTTGTGTTCCTGTCGGGGCAAATTCCCCTCGATCCCGCGTCCGGCGAGCTCGTAGACACCGATATCGAAACCGCTACCACCCGTGTTCTCGAGAACATTCAGGCCGTGCTCGAGTCGGAGGGCCTGTCCTTCCGCCATGTGGTCAAGACCACGGTGTTCATGCAAGACCTCTCGCTTTTTCCCAGGATGAATGCGGTGTATGCGACCGTGTTCGCCGAGAATCCGCCGGCCCGCTCAACCGTACAAGCGGCGGCATTGCCCAAAGGCGTCTCCGTCGAGATAGAAGTGATCGCCTCACGGCTCGCCTGAGAAGGAAAGGGTCCGCCCTCCACTTCCAAGACCGGCCCTTGGCGAGAGCTTCAGAGGCGCAATGGTGGGCCCGCTCGGATTCGAACCGAGGACTTACCGGTTATGAGCCGGGGGTTCTAACCGCTGAACTACAGGCCCGCCCGAGAGACTAGCAGGAGGACGCCACTTACCGAACCGGCAAAATCGGCGTAGCTGGCGGCTGCGGAACCGGAGGCACCGGCGGGGGCAGGAACGGCGGAATGGGCGGGCTTGGTGGTCCTGGCGGTCCGAACGGTCCTGGCGGTCCGAACGGTCCGGTGGTGGGAGGTCCGCCGCCTGGTGTGGACGTGTCGAGGGTCAAGCCCCCGGCGAGCTGCCCTGCCGCCGCCAGTCTTCCCAACGGCGGTTGGATGATGCAGGTCCGCGCATCAAGCATCTTCCGCTTCCATCGACCGCGCAGCCACTCCATGGCCTCGCGAGCTTTCGCCCGGGTGACCGGGCCCTCCGGTCCGACGTCGAACCCGACCCGATCAAGGGTCGCAACATAGTCCTCGGGTGTGGCCTTCAAACGCTGAAGGCGAAGCTTGCCCACCATCGCGCCGTTGGCCAGCAGGACGGCAAAGGAATGCCGGCCCACGTTGAAGTCACTGGTGAGAATGGTGCGCCACCTCGGTGCCAGATCCCCGCTCGGGCAGACGTCGGTCCGACGGCACGAGTCCAGGAGCCAGCTTTGCCCATCCCCCTCCACACTCCACACCGAAACCGCGTAAAGACCCGCGATCTCGATGTCCGCGTAGACGATGGCGTGAAGTCCTTCGGGAGAGGCGCGGAGCTCAATGTCTTGGGCCTCGTCTCCACCCAGGCTGACCTCAACTTCCGGCGCCAGCCGATCGAACTGACCCGCACGAAGTTCGATGGGCTCGCCGGCGGGCGGAAGTTCGTGTTCGACTTCCAGCGCCTGCAGCATGGTTCGGGCGAGATCTTCGCGGGTGGTGAGGGCGGAGGGCCGCCAGCCATTCTCCGGCTCGATCGAACCAAGGCAGGGGGGCGCAATCTGAACCGACTCCAGGGATGTCCGCGGAGGCAGCATGATCGAAAGGGTGTAATTGCCTGGCTCCAGGCGGACCCAGCCCAGGTCGACCGAGGTGTATTCGATGCCGCTTCCGGTGGGCCGATAGGTCTCGACCGCGTCAACCTGTCCGTCCTTCCTTATCTCGACCTTGAAGGGCTGGTCGGGCGCCCCTTGCAACCGCAGTCGAACGTTGTAGTCACCGCCACGAATCACGGGAAAATCGTACGCGGTCTCGCCCGGCTCTGCTCCGGCATCCACGAAGGGGGCGCGCCGAGTCACGCCCGTCGCGCGCTTGTAGTTCGATGCAGCCAGATATCGCTGATCTTTCCAGGCAAGAGTGCGAAAGATGTCGTCGGCCGTCTCAACGTTGCCGAGAGAGTCCTCGAAGCCGAGGCTGCGCATCATCATCCGCGCCCACTCCGAGTGGGTCACCGGGGAGCGACGGGGATCGCCGTAAAGCGGGACGAGCACGGCAACCGACAGGGTCGCGACGATCCAGAGCGCTCGTTTGGGGTTCAGCACGGGAGTTTAGGTTGCGGCTTGGGTCCATGATTTCGGAACAAGAACCGAAAACAAATGAAAAAAACAAAAGATAACTTGTAAAGGGTAGGTGAACACTCTAGCGAACTCGTTGAATACACAAAGTAGGCCAGTGACCTCGCTCACCCCGCAAGCTTGACAAACGGGGGCGTTCAGTCGCTAACGTATAGTTTAACTTGTTCAATGCAAAGAGCATTTGATGATGAGATCCAGATCCTCGAGGCCCACTTGAAGCTTCAGGGTCTAAACCGAAGTTCGCGGCGGGATCTGGTGGTCTTCACCTTCCTCTCCTCGAACAAGCATCTTTCCGTCGACGACCTCTACGCCCTCGTTCGCCGTAAATCCCCGGCCATTGGCCGGACCACGGTTTACCGAACCCTGAAACTCCTGGAAAATGCCGGGCTCGCCCAGGCCCTGGCGCTGAAAGGCGAAACGCGGTTTGAGCATGTTCTGAACCGGCGGCACCACGATCACTTCATCTGCAACGGTTGCGGGGCCATCTTTGAATTCAGTTCGGACGAGATCGAAGCCCTCCAGGAAGAAGAGGCGCGCCGGATCGGCTTTCGAATCGACGGTCACAAGCACCAGATTTTTGGACAGTGCGGAAAATGCCTGGGTTCCGGGGGGGGAGCCAGGTGAAGATCCGAATCGCTCGCATCGAACTCCGGCACCTGAAGATGCCACTCAAATTTCGCTTCGAAACCTCCTTCGGGACCATGACCGAAAAGTCCTTTCTGCTCGCCCAGGTCTTTTCGGACGACGGGGACTGGGGCCTCGGTGAATGTGTGGCCGAGGAACATCCGTACTACCTTCCCGAGACGAACGGAACCGTGGCCCATATCATTCGCGAGTTTCTGGCTCCCCTCATCCTGGGCCACGTGTTCGAGGAGCCCACAGAGACAGATGGGCTCCTGTCCAGAATCCGCGGTCATGAGATGGCGAAGGCGGCGCTTGAGATGGCCATCTGGGATCTTTTCGCGCGGACCCGGGGAGAGCCTCTGTTCAAGACCTTGGGCGGAGCGGCAAAAGAAACGATTCCGGCCGGCGTTTCGATCGGTCTCCAGAACGACGTCCCGGCCCTCCTGAAGCGCGTGGCCGTGGAAGTGGCAGCCGGATATCAGCGGATCAAGATCAAGATCAAGCCGGGCGCCGACCTCGATCTCGCTCGGGCTGTCCGAAAGGAGTTTCCGTCCATTCCGCTGATGGTCGATGCCAACAGCGCCTATACCCTCAAGGACGCGGAGATCCTTGAGCGCTTCGACGAGTTCAATCTGATGATGATCGAGCAGCCGCTCGCATGGAACGACATCGTGGAACATTCGAAGCTCCAGCCTCTGCTTAAAACTCCGATATGCCTTGATGAATCGATCACCAGCAATGCCGCGGCCGAGAGCGCCATCTCCGTCGGCGCGTGCGGGATCATCAACATCAAGGCGGGACGGGTGGGAGGCCTTTTGAGCTCGAAGCGCATTCAGGCGACGTGTGCGGCGCATCGGATTCCGGTGTGGTGCGGCGGCATGCTGGAATCCGGAATCGGTCGACTCGCGAATGTCCATCTCCAGACTCTGCCCGGGTTCACCCTGCCGGGCGACACCTCCGCGAGCGCTCGTTATTTCGATGAGGATCTGATCGAGCCCGGCGTGGGCGTCGATGCGAGGGGTCAAATTCGCGTGCCAGATCAACCCGGCCTCGGGCATGAAATCATCTGGTCGCGCGTCGAACGCGCCACGATTCATCGAGACGCCTGGAGCGCCTGAGCCCTTTTCTCACCGGCCATCCATGCACAAGACGAGGCGCTGGTCAGATATTCTGTCCCTCGTACCCTGAGACCCAATGGAGCAGACCCTGGTTCTGAACGCGACCTACGAACCCCTGGGTGTAGTGTCGTGGCAGCGCGCCATGACCTTGCTCTATCAGAACAAGGTCGAAGTGGTGGCGAACTACGAGCGCTTCGTGCGGGGGGTCAAGGCCCGGATTCCCCTTCCTTCGGTTCTGCGTCTGCTGCGCCACGTGCGCCTGAGACGGATCTTCTCCGAGGTGCCATTCTCCCGAACCAACGTCTACGCCCGGGACGAATACCGCTGCCAGTACTGCGGCGCCGAGTTCGACGCCGCAAGGCTCACCTTCGATCACGTGATTCCGGTGGCCAGAGGCGGACTCAAGACCTGGGAGAACATCGTCACCTGCTGCATCGAGTGCAACCGGCTGAAGGGCGATCGCCTCCCGGAGGAGCGTGGCCTGCGCCTGATTCGCAAGCCACGCAGGCCCGACCTCCCCCGCGCCCTGGCCCTTATCTTCGCGAACCGGTTCGCTCACGAGACGTGGCACGACTATCTGTACTTCGGCCGGCGATCACAGGCCTCCTATGGAGGCCATGTTTGAGTCTCAAGGGCGAACTCAACACCATGGCCCTCTCAGACATCCTTCAGTGGGTGTCGCAGGGCCGGAAGACGGGAACCCTGCATATCTCCCGCGGCGCGGTCGAGAAACGAATCTCCTTCGCCAGGGGATCCATTCATTCGTCATGGTCCAACGACCCGCGAGAGTCCTTAGGTCAGTTTCTGGTTCGCGAGCGACTGGTCACTGAGGAGCAGCTCTTCCGAACTCTCCTTCGCCAGGAAACCGAAGGCCGTCCGCTCGGCGCCCTGTTCGTCGAACACGGGCTGCTCAAGGACGAAGATCTGCTGCGCATGCTCATCCACAAAGCGGAAGAGACCATCTACGACCTCTTCCACTGGATGGAAGGTCAGTTCGAATTCAAGGACGGAGAGATCCACCGAGAAGCGCCTTTTCCGGTGGAGCTCGACGTCACCAGCGTGATCATGGAAGGCATAAGGCGAATCGACGAATGGGAACGGATGCGCGGGGTCATCCCTTCCACAGAGTCCACCTTCAAGGCCATGGGCCAGCCCGAGGATCCGGTCGATCATGAAGTGCTGCTCCTGTGCTCCGAAGGCAAGGGCGTGACCGAGATCGCCTTCGCGGTGCGACGGACCGTCTTTGACACCACGGTGATGCTGTACGAGATGCACCGCCGCGGCCTCATCCAGGTTGAACACCCTGGGACTTCCACCGATTCCATGGAGACGGTCGTGCGCATCCAGCGCGGGCTCGACGCAGCCTCGAAGTCCATGGAGAGCGGCGACTTCGACACCGCCTTGAAGAGCTACGAAGGGGTGCTGAAGCTCGACCCCTTGAACCAACACGCCAAAAAGGGTCTGGTCATTTCTATTGATGGCCGCGGTCGAACCCGCTCGCTCCGCCTCGTACGCAGAGACAAGATCCCTCGCATTCTGGTGTCTCTCGTCGAACTGACCAAGGAGAAATTCGACCCCCGCGAAGGTTTCGTTCTCTCGAGGATCAACGGCGAGTGGGATGTCCAGTCGATCCTGAAAATCTGCCCGATGCCCGAAGACGAGGCCATGCTGATCTTCTCGCGACTGGTCGAGCGCAACGTCATCGAGTTCGTGTAGTCGCGCAACCAACCGTCATCGCGAAGGCTTCGTCGTTCTGCGGGGCCTGAAGCGATCTCGCCATCCCGCCGAGACTGCTTCGTCCCATACATTCCGACGGGGTCCTCGCAGTGACCGAAGGGTGTGAATGGGCCACCGTCATCGCGATGGACCCGGCGTTCTGGCCGGGACTGAAGCGATCTCGGCGGGATCTTTTCAGTACCCGACAAACTCTTGGTCCTTCGCGATGACGGTGGTGGGCTGCATTGACGGCTAGTGTGGTGGCCCTCAAATAGGTATGCCAATTGAGCGTCGAGGCGCCCGGAGCGCAAGGCGCCGAGGAGGCCGCATATTGAACATATGCAACGACGAGCAACGCGGCGATCCGGGATGCATCGGCGCTCCAGTGGTATA